>DAOUUM010000317.1 GCA_030668165.1 Candidatus Heimdallarchaeota archaeon | reverse complement strand
CTACCATCCGATGCATGATGAATATTCTGATCCAACAGGCAGGTGAGATAGTTATTGATGGTCAAACCATTTCCAGAGATGACTTTTCATACAAGGAAGAGATTGGTTACCTACCCGGAGAACTACTGATACCTGATAATTACAAAGTCAGGGACTTTTTTTACTACCTAAGAACATTGAGGAAGAAGGAAATCACAAGACTCGATGAAATGGTTACGATTTTTAATATTCCAATGGACAAGCGCATAAAACAACTGAGTAAGGGTAATAAACAAAAACTAGGTATTGTCATTGCTATGATGCATGATCCAAAAATTCTGATCCTAGATGAACCCAGCAGTGGACTCGATCCCCTTCTTCAGCAGCAATTATACAAAGTACTGTTGGATGAGAAGGCAAGAGGTAAAACCATATTCTTCTCCTCTCATAATTTAGATGAGGTTCAGAGAATTTGTGATAGGGTAGCAATTATTAGAGATGGCCATCTGGTGACCATCGAGGATGTAAAAGATCTGGCCAAGGATATACCACGTAGGCTTGTAGCCAAGGTTGGTAAGATTGATGAGACCAGACTCAAGGGCTTCCAGCACTCCATTGATAAAGTTACTCAGGAGATAACAATAGATGTAACTGCTGAAAATTCATTATCTAGTATTATGGAAGCATTGAGAGAGATGGATCTTCTAGATCTAAACTATCCTCCAGCAAGTCTGGAATCTTTCTTCCTTGACAAGTATAGAGGGGATTGAGAATGAGCTTTATTAAAAGAATTTACTATCATTCTATGAGATTTAAGACTGAGCTTATTTTCTCCAGTCTACTCATGGTAATCTTCTTTCTTTTCTTTGGTGCACTTTACTCAGAAGAAGTTGTTGGTGGTATAATTGATTTGCTTCAACAAGTTGGAATTTTTGGTGGGATTACTAAAGAGGTAGCTGGATGGACGTTCTGGACAGCTTTAATAGTCGGCATGATCATGTATTTTATCATTGCAGTCACATCAATTAATATTGGATCCAGAGTAATACCAACGAGAGATGATGATGGATCTGAATTTTTCATGGGATCTAACCCCATGGACCCACGTAGATTTTACCTAGAAAATTTATTCGCAGGCCTTCTTGTGATATTTGTGATAATGATTCCAGCTTACATAATTGTGGTTATACAGACCATATCGCATGATGCAGCAGATAGCCTGGGTAATATCACCCTAGCATTTTTAGCATTTTTAGCATTAGCATTTTTCTTCATGTCAGCAACCAGTGCTGTTACCGCTTCTATGTTCCAAAGAGGACTAGCACGAGGGGTAGGATTTGGTTATGTTTTTTATGGCTTTATCATGGAACTTTTTGCAGATAGTCCCGATTTAGGATTGCAAGATGCAGCTAAACTCTCGGTTAATTACTATGCTGCTGTTACCTCACTATTAATGGCGGATACCTACGATTGGAACCCAATATTGATTATTATTCTTATTTCAACGGTATTCACTGCAATCGGTGTTTGGAGGGTTAAATCACCCCACTACGTTGAGAAGGCTGGAAGTAAAGAACGTTTCTCCATTGTTGATGCAACAACTGGCTATTTTGTTAAACCACATTCAAGATTCAGCAGGAAATTCCCATTGATCGCTGAACAGCTCAGGAAGGATAAAAAGGCAATGTTTATTCTGTTGCTTGTATTTCTGATTTATTTCCCAGTATTATTAGGTACTTTCAATTCTATTACAGATGAGATTGGACAACTAGCAGCTACATTTAATACTCCAGCAACTGCAATGATGATACAGGGAAATGTACTAGATGCCTCCGTTCTTGGATATGGTATATTGAAGTTCTATGCAAATGCATGGTTGTGGTTTGGAATATTCTCATTGTTAGTTGCGACTAGTATCCCAACAAGAGAGGTCCGCACCAACTCACAGGATATCATATACGGTACCAATGTTAAACCTGGAAAATTAATGGACAGAAGAGTTATCGCTATGATAATCGAGTTCACCATACTAATGGCATGGACATTTGTATTGATTACTGGTATCTCTTATTCTTTTGGTGATGAATTTATTAATGATTTTGCCACTGCTCAGGTTCAGTTTAACTATTTCCTAGTAACCTGGATTCTGTACAGTGCTATTTTTATTGCTGTTGTTGCTATAGCAATGATTCCAAGAGAGGTAGCTAAAGGTAGAAGAAATGGAATAATATTCTTTACGATTTCATTATTAATTCAATGGATGGCATATTCTAATGAGAGTATAGAATTCATCAGATACCTTTCAATTTTTGACTATTATCAACCCATCCAAATTCTTTATGGAGAGGTTGATATGCTTGGTCAGATATTGGGATCTCTACTAGTTCTAGCAGTAAGTCTTGGATTCTATTTCTTAGTGAGAAAGAAAAGGTACAAAGATTCAAGTCTTTACTAGATTATTTAAAAAATATAATAAGTTCAAAATTAATAAATCAACAACTATAAGCTAATTCATTTACGATATTCTTTAATCTGATTTAATTATTTACAAAATGTAATACTCAATGAAATTTGAAGAAGTAATTGATATCGTTGTCAAATCCATCTCTACTATAGATTTAGGTAGTAAATATTACAATATCTTCATTGATGAGAGGGATGATTTGGATATTAGAATAGAGCATAAACAATCCGTGGATGGTGATTTTTCAATACTAGGAAGCTCGTTTGAAAACATGGATTTTAAAGATAAATCAAAAATAAAAGAGATCATAATTGATGAATTTGAGAAAGAGGATCTTGATGGAGTTATTAATCTATATAATGAGCTCAATGCCAAGGGCTTCAAGCATCTCGTATTAAATGAGTTAAATGTTGAGAAGATCTTTCCAGTCGAGAAAGGGGCTTTTGATTATTATGTGCTGATATTAGAGGGAACTAAAATTTATGGTGGTAAGGATGGGAAACATGAATTTGTGAGAAACTATTCCCATGAAGATCTATCATTGATTCATACTATGATCGCCCTGAAAGATGATTTAACAATAATGGGATTACAAGAGGCTTTCAGCAATACTATTGCATTGAGAATGAAATTTGCTGAGAGTATTGATCAGTTATCTCCCTACGATTAATAATATTTCATTTCCTTACAAATCTCTGAATCTCACTTATTTTATTAAAACCATATTTTACTGCAATTGGGGCAGAGGTTGCTTCATGTGCCTGAATTATTAAAATCTGCATATCATCAGATTTTGCCTGATCATAACGGGTTTTTAACATCTGGGTATAAATCCCCTGATTACGATACTTGGGTAATGTGGCTGCACTTGCCAATAATGCAATTTTAGTATCTGGCACATATACCATTGATCCAAAGGCTATTGGTTTATTTTTTCGGGGATCATATGCAATGTAGATATATCGGGTGAGGTCCTCCATACTCATTATCATTTTCTTCACCACCCTTCCAGCGCCTCTGCGTAATCCATATGCCTTTTCTACCATTCTTAAGATACCTCTCACACCAAGGACATCAGTATCAATCTCTCTGATCTCAAAATTATTAGTTTCATCAATTTTCAATTCATGGTCTATTGGACGGAACATTCCCCAAATTGGAGCTTCTCTTTTGAAACCATATTTTATCAGATATTCATCCAGGTTATTTGGTTTGCTTCTTGTCGTGATATCCCATCTTATTCTTGATTTCTTGATGGATTTGTAGTAATTAATTATATCTTGGATTGTTTCATCTACCTCTTCGATAGGGATATTGGCAAGTCCAACCTTGTTAAATTCCTCGGTATTAATAGATTTGCAAAAATATCCCTTCACGTATTTATGATCAAATATTTCAATTTGATCTTTTATCCCCTTATACATGAACATGGAGTCTTCAATTGCATTTATTATTTCTTCTTCTGAATGAAACATAGCTTAATTATCGATTTTTCATTCTCCAGTAAATAATAAAGATTCTTGGAGAAAGACCATAGAATATTAAATATTTGAAATTACTTCTTGAGTTTTAACATATAAATCTCCATGGGCTCAAATTGTAATTCTATTCTATTTTTCTTGATCATGAGATTTTTCTTTGTTGTGCCATCAATTAGGATTGATGAACAGCTAGTGATTCTTTGATG
>DAOUUM010000426.1 GCA_030668165.1 Candidatus Heimdallarchaeota archaeon | reverse complement strand
ATTTGGAACATTATGTATTTCAATTCATTGGAATAATATTCCTGGCGTGGGGCGTAATTTCAATTTCTGTTATACTCCTAGTCGCATTTATCAGGAAAGGTATCAAATTACTCAAACGCAAGAGATGCAAGAGATGTGGTACTCTCAACCCGCATAAAGAGTTTTATTGCAAGAAATGTAGTAAGAAATTTTAGGAACATTAAAATCTTTCATTTTTACTATTATTATAAAATAAATTGTGATAAATTGAGTAATATGCCATTTTAATTTGCTAAGTCTATAATTAAGGATTTTAGAGGTTAGCAATTATTCTATTTTTTTCTTCTCAGTATAACAGAGATCATCATCAATGGGACCATAATAATCATAAGACTGAATATTCCACTTAATCCTGCTGATTCTGTTGTATCATTTGTTCCAGTAGGTGTTGTGGTAGTTGTTGTACTTGTATCGCTTGAAGTGGTATCGCTGGAATCAGTTGTTGGGAAGACTACTGAATACACAGATGATACCTCTACATTACCCATAAAATCTGATGCAGTTATCTGATACTCAAGGAATGTAACTGAATCATCATTAGTAGCAGGTATTGTGTATACCCAGGTACCATTACCCAGTGATGACATACTTACGTTAACTCTATCAAAACCATCATAGATATATCCTAGAGAAACCACTGTGATTGTGGAATAATCATCTGTTACATCAACTCTTATTTCGATATCCATTGATTGGTCGGGACTATCTGTGTGCATTATATTGGAGAGTACAGGGGGATTACTATCTACAATTTCATAAAAGGAATGAACAATTATCCCACTTTGATGAGATTCAGCCACAAATCCATTGGCTGTGATATGTAAAGAATTTCGATATCCATAATAGTTTTCTGGACTGGTCACACTAATCATCTCCCATGACAGATCTTGATCAAAGTATAACAGGTATAATTCTGATCCATCAACTGTGGGTTTAGAGACCAATATCTGCGATGAATTATAATTAGATGCAAGTCCTGAATAACTGGGATATCTTCCTTCATCAAATCCATATTTCACAGCACTTGATAAGGTTCCTGCCGATGCATTCAACAACAGAAGTTCAGAACAATCACTATTATCATCATACATACTTAACATTACTAGCAATTCACCATGAGTAGAGTTGAAACCGGGCAGGAATTCTATTTTAGAGCTATAAATGGAATAGTCCCATACTGAACCTGAATAGGTCTCATATAGGTTCCAAAATTCATACGAAGTACTCTCACCGGAATTATAATTCACAACTGTCAAATTACCATCATATCCTGTGAATATCGCATGCCAGTCCTCATAGGCACCAGATCTCTGGGGATAGTAATCAAAATTAAAATCACTCGATGAATAGGTATTATCTGCAAGAGATAAAGATCCCATGTGATATCTGGAACCATCTGTATCGTTTCTGACCCCAAAAATCAGTGAATTATCATGTAAACTTAATTTAATCCCTGATTCGATAAATGCTCCCTGCGCCAGAATATGCAAGGTTGCATATGATTCTCCATCGATATTCAATGAGCCTGGTAATGTCACTGTCACATCGTATCTGATTATAGTATAATCAAGTGTCAGATAAATATTATATCCATCCACCACAGCACCTCTTACATAATCGCTTAGGGTTATTGAAGATAATAAATTATCTCCATCAAATACCAGTAAGGTATCGATATAATCTCCACCTGCTACCATTACAGTACGATTGATTTCAGGAAAGTCAAATGTGTTTATTGGATCAGTGTAGACGGTGTATGGAATACCTAAATCGGTCATAGTATCGAATATATTTGCCTCAGGTGTAATCTGTAATGAGGTATCTATGGAGTATCTATTACCAGTTCCCTCCAGTGGATTATCAGTCGTTGCCATGAGATAGTACAGATCAATTACTGGATCTTTGTACAGCCAAGGATATGTATCATAAATTTCAACCGATGTTTCTATCGTGTTAGTACCCAATTCAATTACTACAAGTATTGCACTTGTTATTTGATCATTATTATAAAATATCATTGCATGGGTTGAATTGTGAATAAATGCATCCTCAAGGTCATCTCCGGATTCAAGATCTCTTGTCAATCCTGAACTGTAAGTGACTCCTGAAACAGAAATATCCAGATCATGGGTGTGATAGGAGGTGGTGTTGGTACTCCAATCATGTATACGAAAAATCTCGCCGTATGGATTTTCATCGTCAGCTGGTGAGATAGACCATCCATCGTATACACTATAAAACCAGTAATCATTCCCTATATTTGCATCTTGTGCATTCTCAAAAATATGGGTTGAACTAGTCTTCGTCGAGAGATCATATCGCATACATCTTGTATTAGTTGATTGGTATTCATCACAGATATACATCCAATTGGCATTATACTCATCCCTGAATGTTTCTGGATCATCATAACCATCTGCTATTGTTGTGACCTCATTTGTATTGATGTTGACTGCATAGTAGCCATCTGAAGAAGATACGCCTCCGGTATAATATCCTATTACTATATGATCATTGTACATTTTGTCGACAAAGGCATTATGTGTAGAATTTTCCATATCCGAATAATCGTGTACAAATTCAGTTCCATCAAGCTTGTAGTATGTAGCCACACTGGTGTAGTAATTATCAAACAAAATACCCTCATTCGGCAATATACTGTCTATTTCCCCATAACTCTCGCCTAACAAAGTTTGAGTACCAGTCGGAACATGGTAGATCACCGTATGATAGGAATACGATTGATTCACCACCTCACCATACCACTCAATCTGATAAGCAATGGTGGTATCATTGACCTTGTATAAATCATATCCAGCGGGAAGAATTACTGGATCCCCTGTTGGTGGAGTTATTACAATACCGATTCCATCTCCAAGATCCTCGACAAAGTAGTCTTCAACCCAGAAAAACTCATCCGCATCTAGATTGCCATAGTTTTGAGTCTCTAAACCAATCAGTTCCTGGGGTATTGGAAATTCCTGGGGTTGAATTGTTCTGTTTTCAGATTCGGAATCAATTTCATTATTCTGAATAGTGTTTT
>DAOUUM010000146.1 GCA_030668165.1 Candidatus Heimdallarchaeota archaeon | reverse complement strand
TCCTAGAGAGATGCACAAGATTACCTGTTCAGAATGTGGAACAGAAACCGAAGTACCCTTCAAGCCCGATGGAGAGAGACCAGTTTACTGCAAAGACTGTTATCAGGCTAAGAGACCAAAGAGATACTAATTTCAGCTTTAAACTTCATAAAATATTTTTATATTAAAATTTCAAAAAATTACTAAATATGTGTACAAATCACGCTACATTATCGAATTCAAATATAATTATAAATATTATTTCTCGAATACAATTCCAAGTTCGAGTTCACAACACACATATTTATAACTGTTATAATTAATAAGTAGATAATCAATCATTCGCCGTATTAGGCAGAGTATCAGGTAATTTCACAATTATTGTGAGAAAAGCGTATATTAAGCGAGTAATAATTGATTAAAAAGGAAACAAGTGAAAAAATCATGAGTTACGACAGACGCAGACGCGATGACACTCCTAGAGAGATGCACAAGATTACCTGTTCAGAATGTGGAACAGAAACCGAAGTACCCTTCAAGCCCGATGGAGAGAGACCAGTTTACTGCAAAGACTGCTATCAGGCTAAGAGACCAAAGAGATACTAGGCTTTAATCAGCTATAGTACACTTTAAACTTCAAAAAATATTTTTATATTAAAAATCATAATTTATAAAAAACCAATAATTAATATCTTTATTAGTTAGATTAACAGATGGTTTTATCTATTTATCATAGTTGAGAGAGTTTGTATAATATTGATATTATCATTACTGCCAATATGCAACAATTTGGATATTGTGTAATTTCGAAGTATATTTCGTATTATCTTTTAATTATTATCAAATATTAGCCCCCAACAACTTTTTAATACTTTAGGTGCAGTATTATTGTGGACATTGCTGAGGAATTTTATAAATTAAGCATTGATGGTAAAAATCTTGAAATCCGAGAATTCTTTGAGAAATATAAAGATGTCATTTATCCTCCAGATCGTCATATGTGGACCTGGCGATATGGTATTGCTGAAGATGCAGTAAAATCTGTGGAGTGTTTGGGTCAAAGTACGGTAGAGGAAGATGTTATTCACAATCTAACTTACAAAATTATAATCAAGATTCAATCAGGCCTACTTGTGAAGGTAAATAATATATTAAACAATCCCCCCCAAAATACACAACAATTGGATGAGTTACGAATTAATGCTTCTGATGAAATCTTGGAAATTATTCACATATATGAGCAGATCGTTGAGGAAACAGAGAATTTTGACCCAAAAAGATATACAGATGGGTATATTCATTTTGATTATGGTCTAGAAATTTGGAAAAACGTATTTCGATCTAGAGTAACTGATTTTCAGGCAATGTATCATTTCGTTCTTCTTGAACCAGAGAAAATGATATTATCTGCTGAACAGACTGTGGAACTGTGTGAAGGCGAGTTAAAGGGTTCAATGTATCATTTGGTCATGTTGAACAATTTAGCGATATTTTACAGAGTGGTCAAGGATATTGAAAAAGAACGTAAAACCCTCTTTTATTGTATTGATCTAATGGAAGATTTAATCACTATATCTGGAATTGATGCAGAAATTCATTTATCGACGATGCAGGCGTATACGTCCCTAGGGGGGATATTAAGTGTAGAAGGAGATTTATTAGATGCGGAAAAATATTTTCAGCGATATGTGGATCTAACAGATTCTGGAGAGGGCTACCTGCATCTAACACGCTTGTATATTGATTCTGGTGATTTACACAAAGCTGAAATACATCTAGAAGAGGCTAACAATAAGTTCGACTCAAATAAGAAGGATGAATTACAAGCACAGTACAATACTGAGAAGGCAAGAGTCAATTATCTGACTGGAATAAGTAGTACTTCGGAGATTAATACAGCAATTGAGCTGATTGAGAAACATCTCGAAGAAAATGGATTTATTACCTCAGTTCCAACCATCGAGACCTATTTTCGTGTTGCTGATTACTACATGGCAAATTTAGATCTTGATGAAGCCAAAGAATATTATTCAAAAGTTTCTGATATGTGCAAGATTGTGTATTACCACGATTTCAAGTGGGCTGAATGTCTGATGAAGCTCATTCAGATTTCATGTATTCAAAAAACGGATACTGAAAATCATAAAATCGAACTGGATAAGTTGGTTGAAGATTATTCGCAACATCAAAAAATGGTATTGTACCAGCAGCTGGCTGAGGGGATAATATTGAAAAATGCTAAGGGTAAGAACAGGGGAAAATCAAGATTCAAATCACAGGCCATATTTGAGAAAATTTCCCATGATAAAATATACAATATTAACCTGCATTTTTTTGCCAGGTTCAATTATTGCGAATTGTTATTGGACGAGTATCAATTTTACGAAGATAATGAGATATTTGAGGAATTATTTGATGAAGTAGAGAATCTCACATCAATGTCCAAAAATAAGGGATTGTATCTGTTCTATATTGATGCACTGATCCTGAAATCAAAAATTCTCACTTTGCAAAAAGATCTTGTCTCAGCTCTCGATTATCTTGAAAAAGCTCAGAAAATCGCGGATACCAGAAATTTGAAAATTTATCAGGATCGTATAAAATTGGAAAAACAGACATATTTACAAAATTTAGATTCCTGGAATTCAATGAAGAAAGATGAAAAAATTAAGAGTTTGAGACTGAGGCAATACTTAAAATTTGCACAACAGAATATCACCAAGTAATGCAATGATTAAATTGAAGTGCTTACTAGATTAGGCGATTTATCATAGATGAGGGCTTGGTATTTCGCTTGTTCTTTTTTTAGAGTTTTTTTACAAATGAATCTAAAATTGAGTAATTAATATACTTTTAATGTTCTCAAAAATATGAGAACACATATTTAATTCATAAAACATAAACTGATTCGAATGGAACAAATTCTTAATTTATATTTAAATTAGCCATTAAGTCGTTTAGATTAATGATTAAGTTTTAATACATAGCAACTCGTAATAGTATTGTAATAAGTATGAGTGATCCTCAAATTCAAGATGTTATTCATTTTACTCCAACCCTTTCCAAACAAGTACCCAAAGATGAAATGTTTCTCGATGATAAAGTAACGCCCTGGTTCTTTGATTTTATCAAGGGTAAATTCAATTTTGAAGAAACTGTCAATAAAATTCTGGATGAAAGGAAGAATCATTCAAAAATGAAGGGAAAGAAGATCAGTAAGGTGAAAAATTAGAAAATTGTCTGCGCTAACATTGAGGAAGTTGGCGGATTTGAACTGATCACTGGATATCAACCCTCTGATATCAAGGATGGTAGCTACAAAACAAAGGAGTACTATTTTGATCCTATCTACTACATCATCGTTTGTATACTTGAGAAGGCACCCCTGACAAAAACCGAACTTAAACATGCATATCTACAAAAGATAGAAGAACAAAAACTTGAAGAAAAAATGAAATTCAAGGAGTATCTCAAGAAGCTGGAAAACGCCAATTACGTGCGTAATACCTGGGATGTATTGAAGGAAGACAGCACTAGGAGGCTACTCAGCGTTGTCTATCAGAAGCCTAAAACTATCAAAGAGATTGTTGCCGAGTACAATGAGGGTTTATCAAATAAGGATACCAAATCTGAGAATACCATATATCGCTATCTAAAAACACTGTCTTATGCAAAACTGGTGGAAAATGCTGGTCAGAGAGTGACCATTGGCAAGACAGCCACTGAGACACTGTACAGAACCACTGCCTACCTCCAGTTGACAACTGATTATGATAAGGATTTGTGGGATACTGAATTCGGTGCTAATGTTTCAAGATTGATGACCAAACTGATCAAATTACTCTATCCAGATCTCGAACCAAAACCTGAATGCATGAAGGAAATTCTGTACAACATATCCATCTCACTTGATGATAAGACCAAAGAAATCGTTACACTATCAGAAAATGTGATTGAGGATTTATCTGAATATAAGATGACCGAGATTAATTTTGGTTTCAGAAATGCTGCCTTGATTGCCTGGTTCTTTGAAAACCCAAATTTGATTACTAATTTAATAAAATGTCTTTCAGAATAAGATTAACGATTTAGTTAATACCATTTTCAATCTAATTCTTAAATGCTGTAAGGAAGAGATACGGCAAAATAACAACTACCGAGATAAAGATTGATTTAATTTGAAGTGAATTTTGGGTCGGATGTGCCAATAATGGTTGCAAAGCCTTATTTATGTCTTTATCCCAATATCATCGTGGGTGTCACGGTAGCTAGTGAATATCAGCTTGCAGCAATCTCAAAAAAACGTCAAGTATTTGATAGACCTGCCCTGATGATTTCAATATTCTATATCATGATTATCTACACCTATACCTATTTTGTTCCCTTTCTGACCACAAGTACCCTATCCTACAGTTTACTACTGTTGAGTCCAATTATTGCTACCATTTTACTTGAGAACAAGTGGATACAGAGCCTCAAAAAAGGAAGGGAGAACACACTAATCTGGTACCAGGTAGTCAAGCAGAATCGATTAAGTTTTATTTTTGCAGGTTATGTAATTTCTTTAATGATAATCGTTGTTGCCTATTTCTTGAAAACAATGTACCTTACACAGGAGAATTACTATTCGTTTAATGGTCAGATTTATATTTCTAGATACGCAATAGCTTTCATGTTTCTATTTGGACTGGTTTTCTCAGGTGCCATTGTGGGAATGATCATTGGAGCCAGTTTCTTAAGAGTAAGAACAGAACAGGTAGAAACTGGTAAAAGATACAATCTCCTGTCTGCACCCTCCCAGGTTGCACTTCTTGTCAGTTACTCATTTATAGGAATATACACCTCATTTTGGGTGTTATGGGCCGGGCAACATTTCACAAATTCATTCCTGTCAACCTATGATGAGGGCATTAACACCATTTCATTTCAAACCATTATTTTCATATTTGTTCTGATCAGTTCTTTTTACCTGTTTCTGGTGATCTCTATCCGGTATGTCCCCCAGATGATCAAGGAATCAAGGTACAGAGCCCCCACAAGGGATCAGGCAATAAAATTTGGGACATTAATTCTTGTCTTCTCCTTATTAATCTCATTACTGGCCAATGCTCATTTCAATTACACAAATGACTCCCGGGGAGATATGCTAAGAATTGTTGAACTTACATTCATCTTTGGATTTCCAGTTGCTTTCTATTTACTGGGAAATAATCTCAAGGTTCATGGAAAAACCTGTCCTAATTGTAATTTAATAAAAACTGGAGAGATTTGCATGTCGTGTTCACTTGATGAAACCAGTAATCTTCCCTTCAGATTCAGAAAGGGTAAAACCATATCACATCCCACTTGTCCATCATGTGGCATTCTCTGGGATTCTCTATCCAGAAAGTGTGAAGATGAGGAATGTGGTTTTACAATTGTATTATCCTGTGAGTATTGTTCATCCACTTTGAATCCTCTCTGGTCAAAATGCTACAACTGTGGAAGAGAGAGAAAAACTATACCTGAACTTGCTTTTCAGGCCCCTGGATCAACCACCTATTCCCGCAGCCAGGCATATCTACGCCTGCTTGTAGCGATGGTGATTGCCCTATTTATCTATCAGGCGGGTGTGTTGTTTTCATCAGTTATTGTAATTTTATCAAATCTTGATAATCCAGTCATGGTTCTAACTGTGATCAATGCGGTGGCAAGGCTATTGGTATTTATCATAGCTATTATCGGGATTTCAGGGATACTGGCAAATTCCATAAATGAGAGAAGGAGAGGACTGGGGCTTGTTGCAAATCGATTATCCCTGTTTCCGGGATTGATCATCCTGTTCTCAGTATTTCTTAATTATGTATTTTTAAGCTTTGATAATGCATTTTTAAACGATAATATAACTCTCACCAAGATATTTTCATTCTTGCTAGCATTATTATTTCTTGGAGGAAGTATATATGGACATTATAATTCAATAATCCAGTTCAGACCTCTCACCCCATTCAATCCTAAACTTCAGATCTCAACGGGTGAAAAGGAAGGAGGTTTACAGGATGAGTAGACTAGCCAAATACCGGGACAAGATCAGGAACAAGAAAACTGTTAGTGAGACAGTAGGATTGAGTCAGAGCAGGTTTTTTGATAGATCAAATAAACCCAATAAATTTTTTAAGACTCAATCATATAAGATCTCACCCAACCAGAGTATATCCATCTCCAGTGGTTCAATAATTCTTACAGTTGGACTGATAATAGGGATTGCCATACCATCATTTGGGTTCCGTTCATATTTCTATCAATTTGGATTTTTCTTCTCAACAAGTTCGATTGAAGGATTGACAGTATTGATTACTGAATTTGCTATAGGATTAGCGTTTAATCTGGATCTGATTATTAGCGGTACTGTCATCGGTTGGTTTCTTGGTGGATTAACCGCAGCTTTCATATATAAAAAAGAGGGAAGCAGGGGACCTATTTATTCCTCAATTATTCTGATCTCAGCGACTCTTTCAATTGGCTTTATTTCTGTGATGTCAACTTTCTTCAATTACTCTCAATACGGTTCTCTTGGACTTTCAGAGGTGGTTATCCCAATTTTTGCAGTTTTGATGATTGGTTTACTTCTCTCAGTGATATCAATACCATTAATTCTGGTATCTTTGATTGGATTCAAAGCAGGAATATATCTTTCCAATCTTTAGGTGATATCATGATAGAGAATGAGTTAGACCAAAATAACAACGGATTGAGAAACCGGATTAAATCAATGAGATATGGAAAATTAGACCGGAGAAAATTCGTAGTCATATTGCTTATTATATTGATTTTAATTGTTGCTTTTTTAAGTTATGGAGGCTCTATCACAAATCCTTTCAGCAGTACTGGGGGAGCTATAGAACTACAGGAAAATCCGGAACAACTAGAATTACCAAATATTGGAGATGGTGGGGCAAATTTGACCGGTGATTTTGATATTGGTGATAATTTTACTCTGCCAGATAATTTTCTGACTGATAACCCCTTTACAGATATTGATTTGATCAATGGTAGCTTCCCTGATATTGAATTTCCAGATATTGAATTCCCCAATGTTTCCTTTCCAGAGATATCCATCCCGGATATTGATTTTGATCCAGATATCACTGTTAGCAATCCCAATGTAACCACCCCTATTATTACGGATAATACTAATAGTACAGGATTGAATTTCACCCTTCCTGAGAGAGACAATAAGGCCAGGAATCTGCCCGAAATAAGACCATTCAATTTTTCATTTG
>DAOUUM010000302.1 GCA_030668165.1 Candidatus Heimdallarchaeota archaeon | reverse complement strand
TATACCATTTAACGAAAACACTTGCCACTGCATCAAGTGGAATTGAATCTGATATTGATTCCATAACATACCTGATATCCTTCCAAAGATGCACCCAGATTTGTTTATGATCACAATAATTACGATCATCTATCATTGATGTAATTAGATCCAGGAGAACTGGATAACTGATCTCTTCTTGTTTTGTCTCAAATACACGCTCAAAAATAATATCAAACCCCTAGTTCAAGGTGTAGACTTCTTCTGTCAGGATAGGAGGGAGGATTACCCTCGGTAAAGAAAATATTTCTTGAACCTAATGTATCTTGAATCTGCCGTGCTATAGGATATTTTTCCAAATCCAGTCCCCATATATAGAGGGAATTTTCCATTTCAGCAAGTTTGCTCAATTTTGGCTTTATCTCATCATAAAATTTATTCAATTCAGTTTCAGTTTTTGGAAAATCACTCCAAGGATATATATGAAGCAGGACATGGGATACTGCCTGTGAAATGTAGTTCAGATCCTGGCCAAAATGATTGGATGCACCATCAAAAAAGTCTGTTTTTGGATCAAGTAGGATTTCAGTCATTACGTCGAGTTTCTTCTCTTTATGAATCCTGTTAACTACTGTTTTGGAGAAATCTCTAATAGTTTCTAGTCTTTTGGTGTTCCAATCATTAATCTTACCATCTTGCTTAAGATTTTCAAGTGTAAAATCTCTTGAATGATAATTCGTATCCGATGCAAAGGTTCTCTTACAATGATCACAAAAACAGGAAGTATCTCGGGGATAAAGAAAATCTTTGATTATTATACCCGAAACTTCGGTGTGTTTTGCTATTTCTGAGGCTATCTCACCCATATACTGCCAGTAGCCATTCTGATTAGGACAAACATAATGTTCGATTTGCCTACCACCACTTTTTTTCATTTGGAAATTGGGATCCCTTGAAAAAAATGAATCCTTATTACCATGAATCATGGCGTATGTAGTAATTCCCAGGTCTGTTGCAACTTGTGCAAAAGCAGCAAATGTTTGACTAAATCGTTCATCCGCCGGAGCTGTACCACTTGGATAATAGGTTGTACCAAATTCAGATTTTGCGACCAAACAAATTCCATTGACAATCTCACCATATTTGATCAGAAAATCGTCTGGTGTCAGTGTGGTTTCAAGTGGATCGAAGACCAGAGTCCCGCCGTAATCAATAATTTCTTTAATGGTCATTCTTTCATAGTATGGTAGTTATTTCTAAATTTAAACCCTAAGTAAAATTGTGTTTTGGATTGACCAATTTTATGCGAATCAATTCATTTAGAAGAATTCATTTAATGATTGTAAACCCATGATCTTATCCCAAGAAATATCAAGAGTATCTAAGATATGAGAGAATGTTGATTCTGCGATGGCAATCAAAGGTTTACCTTCAAGTTTATCATCATTCACCATCTCAATAGGGATCACCGTACACTCTTTAATTAAACCTGGTGAGAATGCAAATCCCTCAGGAATCGTTACTCGGACTGGATTTCTAACTTTTATAAACTGAAGTGAATCACCCACATTGATATCTTCAAGTTTCCTATACCCACTAGAAATCAATTGTGCCGCCACTTGAACTGTTTGCGTCCAGGTTCCGTAATCCTTTAACTTCCTGGAAAGGCTCAATCTCACTGCTGCATCCTCCTTTGTGAATTGTTTCTTCTTTAATCTATTAATTAAGGATCTCAGCAGTTGATGGATGGTAGCCTTTGCCTTTTCTAGATCCTCTAATGTATATACATTCTTCAAGATTTCAAGCATCTCTGAGAAGGCAGTTCTAATAATATTTGGTGTATTACTTTTCTTACCCATTAAACCCTTGACGATTATCTGGTTGTTTTTAGTGATACCAAAATAATTTTTCTTTCGATCAGAGAATACCACATATCTGAACTCATAATCTACACCAAGTTCAATTCCAATATTATTAATGCTCCATTCTTTCAGATTATCTACATCTTCGGGTTTTGGTTTGTAGATGAATACAGAATCTGTATCACCATATAGAACATCTATATTCAATGTTTGCTCAACATAGTCTCGGGTGGCTTTGATGGCATCTCTGGCATACGCTGTAGTTGATTCAGCTACTGGTGGACAATAAAAATCAAAATTTTCAGAACCCAGCACACCATATCCGGCATTGATCAGAACTTTAAGCGATGCTTGGATAATATTATTTCTCCTCCGTTCTATTTCATTTAGAGACCTATCACCCGACTTTGGTTTAAACCACATGACTCGGGTATCCCTCACAAAACCAAGCAAGGTGGAAAACATTCCTTGTTTCTTAGTGCAAACCCAGTGGTTGACTTCTGGAACTATATTTGATTTGCATTCCTCATGATCACATTTTATGGTTTCATAGGAAAGATTTCTTGTCTTGATAATTGATGGGTATAGCGATGCAAAATCCAGAACATGTACGTCCCACCAGACACCTGGTTTCGGATCCAGTACTATTGCACCCTGAAAATTCTTACCATCTATGGTTGCACTGCTGGTGGCTATGGCACCTTTTTGTTTTAAAATATCCTCTTTGAGTGGAATCAAATAATCTCTCTGGCGATGTTCATATACAATCCACATGTGGAGCCATCTGCTCACTGCGCTCCTCGAAAAATCAAATATTGGCATTTTTGAGATCCTAATTAATATGTACATGAGATTTAGTGCTATGTTGTTGTCAAATTGAGTCAATCTGAGTGTTAATTCTGAATCTTTAATATTGTAGGTCACCAAATTTTTGAGATCCATCTCATTAATCCATTCATCGGGGTGATCAATTTTTCCCTCACCTAGTAGGGCCATACTGAGTTCATCTAGAGAGGATCGCTCGTATTTGCCACCAAAAGCATACAGTCTTACCGAAGCCTGTTTGAAGAATTGGTAAAGATCCAGATGGATTGAATTCTCAAAACTCGCATCGTTTCTTCTCAATTTAATTGGAATATCAGCCTTATTTGTTCCCAATCTGAGGGATCGGTTAACCAAGTATGGGCAATCAAATTTATCACCATTGAATGATAGAACCACTGGATATTTATCGATTTCATTATAAAAATCAAGAAGCAAATCTTTTTCATTGTTAAATCTAACAACTTCAATTTCATCAAAACCATGATCCTGTTTCACTTGATCTCTGTTGAGTACCCAGCACTTTTTCCGACCATCGGTATCAACAATTGCAATTGAAATAACTGCTTGAACTGGATTATTGGGATTAGGGAGCTTATTTCTCTCTGAATCTATTTCAATATCAAATGCCACACGCAATATGTCAGGAAAATCTTGGAATAGTTTTGGCATGTATCGATCCAACATCTCCAATTCTTCCTTGCTTTCATTTGCAAAGGCCGAGTATAACTCGTCTGAGATAATTTTTGAGATATTATTCTTTATGGAAACTAGCTTCCCATTTACAACATTATAATATGTGCAAGGAGTCAAACTAAGATCTGAGACATAATTGAGATGGTATCTGATATCAGATTCATAAGCTGGAGGTACAAACTCCCTGAATGAAACTCGAGGTATGCCACCTATTGCGAGGGGATTGGTTCCATAAATTTTAGTCAATGACATAGATTTGTTCAGTAATGGATAATATCTTTTTACTTCATCAATTTTCACCAGTTCCCTAGATCCGTTTACCTGGCTAATTTTTTGGACGCTATCTTTGCTCATCAAAGTGTAGAGATACGGTAAATGGCCGGAATTATCATTCCATTTGTAGATTGACTTTGTCTCCTCATGATAAAACAAACATTGTGCCTTATTTGTATCCGCATCATACCGTACGTCAAGTAAGAACACATTTTCAATGTCTTGCCCAGTGTTAAATGATTGAGGATTGAAAGGTTTTATTTTTTTCTTAACCTTTTCTTTGGTTTTAATTGAAACTATTTTTGGTTCTGGAGATTTAATTTCTTCTTTTTTCTTATCCTTTTTAGAAGGTTTTTCATCACCAAAGAAATCTGAAAGAGACACATTTCAATGTACATGATATTTCTTATAAATATAATGGAGAGTCTCTTATATCTTTGAATTTTAACTGAATTAAATTAACTTAGTGCCCTCATTGAATAACGGAAACATCTATTTACATTCACCTGCGGTAATTGTTTAGTAGCTACAAGCCATTCACCCATTTTCAAGATCTCATTTTGGTCAATATTACCAATTGACCCTGCAAGTTCCGGAGGTATTTCGCCTGTTAAACCAGATATCCAATCCTCAGATATCTCTTCGTTAATAATTTTGTTAAACCATTCCATGATTAGATCCAAC
>DAOUUM010000115.1 GCA_030668165.1 Candidatus Heimdallarchaeota archaeon | reverse complement strand
TATGAGCAACAACGGCCTTATAGAACAATTTAGATTGTGCATAATGATTAACAGATACTTATTCTAATTGGCATTGAACAACTGTAATCTAAGCCATAATTATTTATAATTCAGTTTAATCCCTATTTGATGGTGGACCTCACAGTAATTGCAGTTCTTATATCAATTACTTTGTTTGCTTTCACAACTCTGCTTACAAAATATGTGATTGCTGGTGCAGGAGGGCCCTATAAATTTCTGACCATTCAATTATCCATGGGATTGGTTGTTATGGCTATACTTTTTCTTATATTTTTCAAAGATGAACTGATTGATCCAGATATCTTCAGAACTGATGTGCTCACAAAATTCTTACTGGCTTGTGTTTTTGGATTCCTTGGTTTTGTATTTCTTCTGGTTGGATTGGACAAGGGAAATGCATCTGTGGGGGGTATATTCATCTCCTCAAGAGTTATTGTGAATATTCCACTCGCCTATATTTTCCTGAATGAGAGGTACCAGTACTCAATATATCTGTTTATCCTCTTAACATTTATTGGAGCCTTGATAGTTAGTTGGTCTGCTGAATTATCTGTATTAGATGTGATTCTACTACGGGGAAAAGGTACAAAATATTTTCTGATCACAATGTTATTTTGGGGTCTGGGTAATATATTTGTGACCAGTATAGGCACCGTTATCTCCCCATTTCACTTCCTAGTATATCGTCAATTTGTATTTGTAATGGCAGTCTGGCTGTTTTACCCCCTACTCAGAAGGAAATTGGATCATGAAAGTCCCCATCTAGACAGGGCATTTTTCAAGAAAGTACTATTATACATTGCATTGACATTGGTAGCCCAGATACTGTTCCTGTTCAGCTTGCAACAATCTTTGACAATAACGGAGGGTTTGGGAGTGCTTGAGGGCGTAATTACCTTCATAGTAACAGTGTTATTTGCCCATTATGTGGACAATTCCATATTGGGAGAAGCTCTGAGTAGGAAGGAAATGATAGTCAAAATTGGTGGGGTAATTCTATCAATAACTGGGACTATGCTGGTAATATTTTCCACTATATGAAATATAGTATCATATTAATTATTGATTAGTTGGATAAAATCATCCCTGAATTTATTTATCATTTCCCAATCCCTATAATCATTTTTCGATTCGTAATCCACATCAAGTTTAATTGATTTATCATTCTTGTACAAGGCTTTAATGATGGTTTTGTTGAAAAATCCAAATTTTGATCCCTGTGAGAAATCAAAGACTCCTCCAAAAGCTTGGCCTAGGCTTATCTTGATCCCAAATGTCGCCATGAAGTCATAAGTATATTCCTGGGTATATTGTTCATTTTTCTCGGGCTCAGATGCATAACCACTGCATACACATGCTGCAATTGGTTTCTTAAATTCATCCAGTTGATCCTGATGATATTTGAGAAATTTCTTCATATGCTTGGTCCAGCTTCCAATCTTGATTCCTGAAGATAATATGATCCCATCATACTTGGATATATCCAAATTATTTTTTAATTTCTTTGAATTAACGAGTTCTACCTTGATTTTTCCAGTAACCTCCATCTCCTCAGAAACATGTTTTACGACCTCTTCTGTTGTTCCATATCTGCTCCCATAAACAATTAAAACTGATCTCATTTCCACATACAACAGGTATATACAGTCCTTATCAATATTGAGATTGACTTACTAATATATAGTAATTTGGTTTTTCGATCTTTACATCCTGCTTTTTCGATGCTAATTACTGGTCAATTATCATATCATATGCTCTCTTTCGTAGTTTATCCAACATCTCTGATAAGACATCAATCTTTAGATCGGGAACACCCTGGTCGAAGGTTTTGTTAACGAGATTAAGTGAATGAACAATATTGATTGTGGCAAACTCATTCAAGCCTGCTTGTAAGATGCCATCAATGGTGGAACGTGAGCTTTCGACTAATTTGATAATATCCTTGTTTACACCTATACCAATCATATACAATTCATGTCCACCTCTTGCTTTTTCATTTGGGATGGTAAAACTAACATGTATCAGAACACAATCCGGATCTGGCCATACTGTCTGTCCCTCAAGTGTACCATACTCAACGAGTTCCTCCGCATTGAGCATAACTATTAATTTGAGCATGGCTGTTGTAGTCTTGTTCACGTCCAATTCTGAAAGCACCGGGGAAGATGCCACCCACAAGGGTCCCACATTATCATTCATTGCAAATATGGCAGCGAAGGGGAAATTCACCTTATAATCACGAGTAACTTTCTTCTGGTGCTTGGCCAATTTATTGATCATCCAATCATAACATTGCTGTCCAAAGAAATTAAAGGCAGTGTCCACATTATCACCAGTCAATGCGGAGGTGGTTATACCCTTGATATTACTCCCCGGAAACTTTTTGTGGATATTCTCAATGATCTCCACATGTTCTGTATCTGTAATGAAATCCTCCTCGTATTCTAGGTCGCTTTTATTACCCATGATTAGCACAGGATTGCTTTGTCCGGTGAAACCTGAATTTTTGAAGTATAGTTCTATCCATTCTTCCAGTTCTTCGACAGTACGTCTGTCTGTTCGACTGTACACTGCTATCGCTCCGACAGCACCGGCACAGTGCTTGCCAATAATCCCCATATTGTTCTGCTGTCCTGCTAGATCCCATAATTGGAAGCGTATCTCATTCCCCATATCCAGTTTCAGGGTCTTCATGGAGAAATCAGCCCCAATAGTCATGAGATAATTATGTTCAAAACTCTCTCCCATGTATGTTCGACGCAAAGAGGTCTTCCCCACAGCTCCCTCTCCAATGATGATTACCTTTATGCTCATAACGTCATTTGACATGTTGATTTCCCAATTATATAATCATCCTCAAGCACTCTTTTAACTATTCTGTGGATGTTCGGATGAAAGAGACAAATGACCATATCAATTGATAATATTATATCACAGTAATAACTAATTCAAATTTAATTAAATTCGGGATAAAAATAACCTAACCCCGTATAATTTTTTAAATATAGAATGAATAGCTATAAGACATGGTAACTGATAAATCAGAGGATGAAAAATTATTCTACAAAAATGAACTTGTATGGGATACCATGAGTTCTGATGATAAATCCAAGATGTATGGAATATCCGATAGATATATCGATTTTCTGGATAGGGCAAAAACGGAGAGATTGGCTGTTCTGGAGACAATTAGATTAGCTGAGATGAATGGGTTTTCTTCCATTGAGAGCAAAGCAGAACTGAAACCCGGTGACAGGGTATACTTTCTCAATCGCAAGAAAAATATTATTCTCGCAATAATCGGTAAGACCTCAATCAGAGAGGCAAGTAGCATGGTGGGAGCACATATTGACTCACCAAGAATAGATCTAAAGGCTAACCCAGTGTATGAAGAGGAGAATATGGTTCTCTTGAAAACCCACTATTACGGTGGAATCAAGAAATATCACTGGGTCAACATTCCCCTGGAAATGTATGGAGTCATCACCAAGAAGGATGGTGAGGTGGTTGACGTTCATATCGGTAATGATCCCTCAGATCCTGTATTTGTTATCTCAGATGTATTGCCACATCTAGGTGGAAAGATCCAGGGAGATCGCAAGATGAAAGAGGTGATAAAGGGTGAGGAACTCAATGTTCTTGCTGGCTCAATTCCTGAAGAGGATACCGAGGTAAAGGAGAGGGTAAAACTACATTTCTTAAAATTACTCAATACCAAGTATGGAATTACCGAAGAAGATTTCCTATCTGCTGAATTATCACTTGTCCCTGCATTCAATGCCAGGTATATTGGTCTGGATAAAGGCATGATTGGAGGTTATGGTCAGGATGATAGGATCTGCAGTTATACCTCATTACAAGCTATAATGGATACTGATAATCCTGAGATTACTTCAATCTGCTATCTTGTGGATAAGGAAGAGACTGGTAGTGAGGGCAATACAGGGGCCTTAAGTCAATGGTTTCCAAGTGTTATAACCACTATACTCGAGAAAACACAAGGATCAGCCTCTTTGTCCGATTTTTACTCAGCCATGACCAACATGAAAGTTCTGTCAAGCGATGTGAATGCAGCTGTTAACCCCACCTTCAGCTCAATACATGAACTGCAAAATGCGGGGCACATGGGCATGGGTGTTATTCTAACCAAATTCAGCGGTGGAGGTGGTAAGGGGGGCACCAATGACGCACATTCCGAATTTGTCGGATACCTGAGAAAATTATTTGATGATGCAGGTGTGAACTGGCAGATGGGAGAGTGGGGCAAGGTAGATGAGGGTGGAGCTGGAACGATTGCCAAATTCATGGCCAGGTACAACTCAGAGGTGATTGATCTTGGACCAGGATTACTTGGAATGCACTCTACCTATGAGATATCTCACGTGGCAGATCTGTACATGACTTACAAGGCCTATTTGGCATTTTATAATTCTACATGAGACATTATTCGTACCTACTATTTCACTAGTTTATATATTGCAGTGTATATAAGCCTGCAAGTAACTAATTTCGATTAGTTGCCGTCGGACTAGGACAGTATCAGCCTGTCATTTCCAGTAACCTGGAAGTACGGAAAAGACTGACACAGGCCGAATGCCCTGAGGGGAAGTCCAGTCGAGAGACAAACCGGCACGAACTACTGTGGAAAGACCTTTGGGAAATGCCACAGAGTCAATGATCTGTCGGAAAGCACGGCAAACCAGTCTTCAATGAAGCTAGGAAGCAGAGAAGTTGGACATAGTAACCGTTCAGAGGAACGACATTGGATACAATCAAGGAAATAAATTATTTCTGAGTGATGGCGACATCTGGATCTGATGGAAACAACGTGTAATTTCACATGCTATCAACGTACGTGAAAATGATCATGTGATAATTATTCTAGTGCTGATAAAATGGTGGCTCCAATTATTCTTAGTAATAATAATCTAATGATATCAATTCCGTTATAATATATCATGATTTCCATTCTGGTTACCTATTCAAGTTGAAATAGTTCACCAAGGTTCCTGTGGTATCTTTTATGCAATGTTTACACAATTATTCGTCACAAAATTTAATAATAGTGCATTAATTTCTAATAATATTTATATAATGATGGCGTGATGTTGCGATAGTACACCCTACATTGGACCAATTAAAGAGGAAAATTAGTAAATAAAGCTCCTAGAAGGATAGGGAAAACCTTATCTCCACCTTATGCTTTCAACTTTCATCTTTCCTCTCAATTGGCTCCAGTGTTTATTTATCCTGTTTGTTAATTATAGTAGAAACTGATGATTATATTGTTAAAAAATTATGCTAATGGGGTAATTATCAGATTGAGGGAGTATCTCGGTTCAATTTTAAAAGATAAGCATTATTACCCACTAATATTATATAATTCAAATAAATTAACAATAACCAGATTGTATCCCCATTGAATTCAAAGGTTAAAAATGAGATAAATGAAATAATAAGAAATAAGGTGCTGAGGAGATACAGATATCTCTCCGATCTAATGGTGGCTCGATTTAATTGCGTGAGGATCAGATGAAATAATCCAATCAGTACAATCATCAATGTAGAAACTTCGAATACCCAATTAACAAATAGATCACTGCTTGTGTAAGATAGCACTAGTAACAGGGCTAGCGCACCAAATACCATGGATAAGATATCAATTATCTCTCGTTTGAACATATCAATTGTTTCGAATAACCTTCAATTTATTAGCATTCTTATTAAAATCTAGTATGGTGAAAATATGTAGAATCTATTTTTCATTAATTTTATTTATTATCATTCATTTTTCTTAAATGTGAAAGTGGGCTTTTCTTCCATGCTCGTGACATAGGTCCATTCCCAGTAATCATTCTCAATCCAGTCACTTATTCCATCATCATAATGTTTGGAGAATAGATGACCTGATGCTCCTGGACATGATATACCCTTGACATCTTCCCAGGTATCTTCGACCTCTGCCACAAATCTCAGGGAGGGTCCCCATCCCTGGGCATACTGTGGTCCGTCTTCACTCCATGCTGGAGAGCTACCTCCGGCCATAACTGTGTGACTACTGCCATCAGAGGCCTTGTTTCCGGTGTTCAATAAGCCAACCACAGATCCAATTGGATGTGAGAACTCAAATATATGGACTTCCTCATATTTCCATGATCTGACTGAACGTCCTATCAGATCAGTGAGATATGATACTGATGCCTTCAATGCTTTTATAGCAATGTCATCTCCAGATTCAACCTCACTGGTGGTAACATTATCAAACCAGATATTATCCTTATCAGCAGCTATATCTTTAATCAACCACTTGGTCAATGATGCAACTCTTGGAAATAATGTGTCATTCACCGCATCCAATTCATCTCTGATGGTATATTCCTCGAGATAAATCCTGAATGTGGCAAAGATTGTTGCTCCTACAGACGATCGTTCCATGCGTAGGTCCCAGTTTCTCAGGTATTCCACTGCTTCTTCAAGTTCCTCTGCAAAATCACCCTCAAATACTGTATTATCAAACACATCAAGGTAGGGGGTAAGAATATCTCTGGCATACAGATTTACTGAGTCCTGCTGTAGATCACCCATATCCTGTGTTGTAAGTGGATAGAGTGTGGAATTGGACAAGAATTCGTTTATCCTCTCACCACGATATCCGATTGCATAGGTATCAGTGATATAGAAATTATCTGTGGGGTCGATCTTCTCATTGGCCGTGTAGAAATATCCTTTGGCAGGATTTTTAACATAATATTGGTCTTCATAATCGATAAAACCACTCCAACCACTTATGTTGTCAGAACCATTATGGGGTACGACCCCATATGTGTTATTACTCCTTATCGGGGTTAAACCTGTGTACTGATAGCCAATATTGCCATCAACATCAGCGAATACAATATTTTGACCAGGCATACTCCAGTATCTCAAGGCTTCATGAATATCATCAACACTCTCTGCCCTGTTGAGATCGTAAACTGCTTTCATGAGTTGATTTCTCTCATGGTCTTCAAATATAACCCAACGCATGACGTAGGTTCCATCATCTGCAAAATTGAAGAATGGATGATCCAGGACTGGTCCATATACTGTTCGTTTGATCTCAATTTTGTGGGTGGTGCCATTTTTGAGTGGTATCTCCTGTGTATCTATCTCATAATCTAACCACTGACCATCGTAAAAGTACTGGTCCTGATCATTTGCATTGAAGTAGAATATGTCCAGGGCATCAGTGCCTGTATTAGTAACTCCCCACGCAACATCATCATTGTGACCGATAATAATTCCTGGAACTCCAGGTAAACTAAATCCCTGTGCATGATAGGTAGGGGCAACCAGTTGACACTGCCACCAAATTGATGGTGTGCTTAATCCCAGATGTGGATCATTTGAGATGAGTGGATTACCACTCTCTGTCAAATCTCCTGAGACCACCCAATTATTGGATCCCACATCAAAACTATAAAGAATCTCTCCCAGTAATTCTTGCATTTTTATCATCCCTTCATTGGGTGTACCCAACGAAATTGCAGGATTGCTCTCCAAATTACTTGTCGTGTAGTTTAAAGAGAGAAAATAATCTGCTGCAGGTTGATGTACGATTGGAAATAGTTCCTGTGTTGTTTCAACTCCAACGGATCTGGCAAGATCTTCTCTTAGCAATTCCCGGTTCAATGCTCCCAGTGATAGGTCCTGTGACATCACTCCCTGAATCATCAAAATATCTTTTGCAACCCATGGGGTGGGTTCTGCTTGAAGCAATAGAAACTCAAGTGGAGGATTTTCATGCAATTCTATGTATTTGTTAATACCTGCAACAAAATTCTCCATCATATTCTTAACAGAATCGTTGTAGGCATCATAGGTAACATCAGCTGCATAATTCATACACACCATTCTTAGATAGGTATCAATTTCAATATAGTCCTCACCTATTAGATTGGATAATTCTCCTTTTCCTGCAGATC
>DAOUUM010000568.1 GCA_030668165.1 Candidatus Heimdallarchaeota archaeon | reverse complement strand
GTTCGGAGATGGAACGTTCCTCAAGGGTGGGATTGGATATGAAATCCTCCCCATTACTGATTGCAATATTCTGTTTTCTCCATCGGTTTGCAGATCCAAACTTAATTCTCTTCCTAACTCTTGTTGATGTGAATAGCAAGGTTGTAAAACCCAGGATGAAAGTGGTTGATAATGTATTGATCAGAGAGATCCAGGTTCCAGTCATTAAATTTATCACTCCAGCAGCAGAGAATACTGATATTGCCTGATGACTCTCATCAAAAATTATGTTTCCAGTTTCGGCCATTCCTGCTATCATGGATATCAATATAGTCGTCCAGATTGCATTACTCACAGTGAATTTTTGATCTGCAATTGTAGCCTCTCTGAGCCAGTACTGATTGAGAGGAATTGATGCATCACTTATCACCACCAAAGTACCATTACCAACCTCTTTAAATAAACCTACAGGCGTTCCAACCGGACTATGAAGATCTGTTCGATCAAGAATATCATTATTATTGACATCAAGGAAAGCTGAGGGATAGGTGAGCAGTAGAGGAATGGTCTGTCCTAAGAAGAATCCTTCAAAATCAATCAAACCAGCAGCCTCACTCACCATCAATGGAGGAAGGGTCACATCTTCAACCAATTGATTGACCAATAATTCCTGTATTAAGAATTGACTGGGTCTATTAATAATTAATGCATCCTGAGTTTCTTTCAATGTTCCAGGTAAAAAGGAGATTCCAAATCGTTCTGCAATCTTTCTAGCGGGTCCAAAATCCTCAAAAATAACCAAAGCTCCACCTTTATTTACAAATTCCTCATAGATATCAATTTCTGCTCCACTATATGCTCTCTCAGATCCAATAATGATAATCATTTTTATTTTCTCATTGGCTGATAAGATGATGGGAGACAGTAATATCCTTGAGAGATTGTAATCCATATATTCCAAACCCTCTCTGAGCTTGCTCGCACCGAGATCACCCTCATTGTATATGCTATAATTTGGCTGATAGGGATTAGAGGAGAATGTGATCAGTGCAATAAAAATGATTGTGATCAATACTCCTGCTTTCAGATTGGTAAAATTATCCTTATTTTTCAGACTCATTGGCTCTCCTCCTCACTTTTTTCTCCTTGATTAATATCCAGTATCTCCTTGGATATGACTAGATGAACCAAATGTAAGATAAACTGTTCTCCATCCTTGTTGGTTAATTCTTTATGTCCAAATCTTGTGAGATAAAATAGATTTACAATCTCTTCCAATCTATAGTTATCAATCTCCCCTGTGATGAAATTCAATCGTGCATGCTCAAGTGGAGTCAGATCCTTAGTTCTTATTAATTTGGAAAATGCTGCAAAAGCCAGATCCAATTCATGATATCCTGAGATTATTGTCTCCTCAGGTCCCTCAATCTCTAATCTAGATCTAGATCTCTTTATCAGTTCATTTACATGATCCCTGAAGACAATCAACCTTTTCAATCTTTCAATTTTCTTCTTATCTTCTTTAATTTTGGGACCTGTAATAAAATAATTTGCCACCACCGCATCCTCATCATTCGAGATTCCACCCTCCTCTAACTTACGTATAATATCGGGTATGAATTTTTTATTGAGAATCAGAGTTAATAACAATATGGAGATAAATACCATTCCCTCCAGTGTAATTCTGATATCAAGGTTCAATATCGGGATACTTGGAAGCTCAATTTCACCAAATGAAAAATTGAATAGTCTTATTTCGGGCAGATTCCTGGCCTTATTGTCTCTCTCAGGAAGGGTGAAATTCAATCCTGTACTATT
>DAOUUM010000011.1 GCA_030668165.1 Candidatus Heimdallarchaeota archaeon | reverse complement strand
TCCATCTTCTTATCGTATGGGCAACCCAATCCACATGTTCCGCAGCCGATACAATCCACTGAATTGTTGAATGATGCTTGGGCATGAATCCCCAGTATTTTAGCTCCATCAAGTATTATCCTGTTTGATGGATTGTGTTCCTCATCAAGAATTTGATGAACATGCAATCTCTCCTCAACCTCTGCAAAATACTTTTCCATCTCATCGGGTGTATATTCAGAAAGTCCAAATTCATTACTCCATTGATTCAACACATGATCTGGTGTTCGTAGACTTGTCATCCAATTGATGGTTGTGGATCCTCCGTATACTTTTCCTTGAAGAATTCGGATTGACATATCATCAGTGGATAGGCCAGCACTCCTATTATACATTAGTGGTACCAACTTGCTTGCATTTTGATCAAAATCCTTGCTATCCACATAGGGTCCCTCTTCAATAATAATCACTGATTTATTTAATTCAATGGTCTTTGCAGCTGCTAGAGCTCCCCCTGCTCCACTACCTATTATTATCACATCACAACTGTATTCAGTTCTTTCTTCCATACTATCAGGCTTGAATATCATTTTTTATCCTCCCACTTATATGGTTCCTTACCAAAGAGTAGGGTTGGTGTAAGGTGTTCTCTACCAATAGTCTCTCCAGGATAATCCATCTCCTCCCATGACTTGGTTGAAGAGTAGTAAGCCCATGCTGAGATTGCTTTTATGGTAACAAATCCAGTTCTTAATAATCCAATCTTGCTATACATCCATTTTTCACAATATTTAGCCCTATTTTCTTTACTCATCTTGGTATATTTCTTAAAACTAAAAGAGATAAATAAGGATGTTAGAGACGAATTGAAGAGATAGAGTAATTTTTTAACCTCAAATTGAAGAAAATCCTCAAAAGTAAGGATGATCCTATCCGCCTCTCTTATGTAGTCTTCACCCAGTTCATCCTCAGGTATTCCCAGTATTATTTCTCCAATAGATAATAATAGTGGTATATTCTTTGGTTTCAAAAATTTCAAAGAGTTCATATGGGAATTCACAAATTAATTATTGACACCCATTATTTATCTGTTTGTTGGCAAAAAAAATAAAAAGAATAAAATAATTACACATTAATGATTGAGAGTGTGTGTGGATTAATTACGATAATAAAATTATCAAAATTACATTTTTTTGATATTCCTTGTTTCTAATTTACATATAATAAACTAATTGCTTAAATTTGATTAATTAAACTGGATTATAGAGTATAGATATAATCTGTATTTTGATGATAATGGTTGACGCGGGTTCAATTTATATATTTATTTTAGCCTTTATCCTTTACATGTATTTTGTAATTGCAGAATTTGCACTTATAAAAGTAAAAAAGGATGATTTGGAAACTTTGACTAAGGAAGAGGTATATGGTGCTAATCGCTTACTGCACATCTTCACAGATATGAACAAGTACATTTACACCACCCAGGCAGGTAGTTCTTTCACTGCAGTAACATTTGCTGTTGTTGGATGGTCCATGTTCAAGGATTTACTGGTAATTTGGGATGTAGTTGGATTCTGGTTCTATCTAGCAATAATATTTCTTTTGGTGCTAATATCCTTCATTCTATTTTCAATTGGAGAATTACTTGTTAAGAAGATGATTCCCAAGGATTCAATCGAAAAGGTTGCCTGTTATATCGCTCCCTCCCTCCTATTTTTAAGCAGAATCGGTGCCCCCTATATCTATCTGGTCAGAATTGTACCCAGAGGGCTCCTCAAATTGATGAAACTCAAGGATAATAATCAACTCTACAGCAAAACCTATGATAAGGAGGAGTTGATGTCACTGATCAAATCTGTAGATAAAGAGACTGATTTATCAGATCTTGAACAGGAGATTATTATCAATGCCCTGGAATTTGAAGAAACATCTGTTAAAGAGGTATTCACTCCTCGGTCCAGTATTATTGGTATTAAAATAGATGCGAGTAAAGAGGATATAATTGATATTGCACAGAAAACTGGATTGTCAAGATACCCTGTATATGAGACCAATCTTGATGATATTGTGGGCTTCATCCATATCAAAGATGTGATATTCAACAAGGAATATATCGAGACACTGGATATAAACAAAATATTGAGAAAACCTTTGAGTATATATGAGGAGATGGGTCTACAGCACTTATTGCTTAAGATAATAGCACAGAGAACACAGATTGCTCTTGTATACGATGAGTTCGGTAGTCTTGAAGGCCTGGCAACCATTGAGGATCTGATCGAGGAATTATTTGGTAGACAGATAAGTGATGAATATGATCCCTCAACCGAGGTTATGATCGAGGTTGTTAACAAGTACAAGTACTTAGTCAAGGGGCGAATGGAACTGGAGGAGTTCAATGAATATTTCAATTCCAAATACGATCCATCCTCTTCTCGTACAATAGGTGGTTTAATAATTGAACATACTGGTTCAGTACCCAAGGAGGAAGATGAGATTGAAATCGACGGTTTGAATTTTGTGAATATCACCTCAGATAGTAAAACTATAACCACATTCCAAATCACCATTGATGAGAATAAAATGACAGACAAATTAGAAGAGTTATACAAAGAGATGAAAATCAATACTGAACCTCAATTATAAGTAATAATCTTGTAATTAATATTATTATCATCTGCTTTTTTCATCACTTTATTTATCTCATTACTGTTTAATTTTCTATTGATATCCTTGTATCTTGGATTATATTCTCTGGTGTTAGGATTGGTGTAACTATCGGGATGATACTGGTCCATGAGATTGATCAGAGCACGGGGTATGTTCTCAGTCATCCAGTCAAGAATTGGAAATGTACAACACTCGAGATGATTGGGCATGATAAGATGTCGGATGGAGAAATCCTCTCCACGATCATGCAGATCTTTGATAAATCCAGAAACCGTATCAAAATACCAGGGAGTTCTGCTCAGCCTACTGGCACATTTTTTATTATGGAATTTTAGATCTGGAAGCCACACATCTACCACAGTTAGCAGAATACGAAATGCCTGATCACTCATAAAAAAATTGGAATTCCATAATATTGGAACATTAAACTCATTATGATACAATGAATTTTGCTTGGATCTTGGATAGCTGACATAGAAATCCGACTTTACCTTGATGATTTTGTTGATATGCCTGAGCTCATGATTATCCAATTCATTTATGGCATTGATAATGGTGTGCAGGTGTACACTGGGATCTCCACCCACCAGATTAATATTATGTACTCCTTCCTCCCTTAGTAGGATAAATACATCGGATAGCTCACTGGGAGTCAACACAACTCCATTATCCTTGTCCTTGCTAATATCCCCATTTTGACAGAATACACATCTGAGATTGCATGAGGTGAAAAATATGGTTCCTGATCCTAGAACCCCCCTGAATATTAGCTCCTCGCCACGGTGATGAAAATATGAGCTGACGCGTGACTTCTCTCCCAGCTGGCAGGTTCCTGTCTTGGCAGAGGGATCATCATCCACCAGGGTTCTATCAACTCTGCAATTCCAGCGACAAAAATTACATGATCTTAGCATCCTGTTGACCAATTCCACATTAAGATCCATCAGGGATATTTTGGGTTGTTGCAGATCGATAATATCAATCTCACCTGATTTGATATTGTGCCAGAGATCAAAGAATTGATCACTCAGTTTTTCATGACAATCCCACAGCTCATTGATTGGAGTACTTTTCAAATCAATATCGCATGCGATTCTTCTTGAAATCAGGTACTTGGCAGGTTTTTTATTCATGGCAACCTCGTAATACCATGACAATTTGGATTTTATTTCCAGATCATTCCAGATTTTAAGGTCTCCAAAGCCATACATCAGCTATTCAAGATATTATTCCAATTGAGATATTTAACCAATTTGAGAATTATTTGTAATATCGATTGAATAATCTCCTAGTTTATACCAACCCAAACTGAAGAAATAAAACAATAAAATATCAAGGACGAGTATGAGCTTGATTGATCGAGTTAAACAAATGGATTATGACTACTCCTACAAACTTGCCCAAATATTCAATGTAGATAGTCCTGTTCGAGTGTTTTTCAGGATAGCAACACTAACCGGAACCTATATTTTCTGGGGTATAGTCCTCATCCTTATTTACATCTTTGCTGAACAGTACAGACTGGAAGTACTGACAATAGTGTTTATCTCCTCAATTATGCTACTACCTGTTTTTATACTTAAACATACAACTAAACGATCCAGACCAGACTACAAGGATACCAGGTTTGCTTCCATTGCCTTTGATAAGTACAGTTTTCCCTCAGGACATGCAACAAGGGCAACTTATGTAATGATTTTAATGCCTATGTTAATGCCAGGCTGGTTGATTTTCTGGATTATCTGGGGATTGACCATGATCTTCTCAAGATTAATCCTGGGCGTTCATTACATATCCGATATTCTCACTGCCATATTTCTTAGTGCAATTAGCATGTGGATCTTCTACCTCTTGGACTGGATCCCCGTTTTTCCATGGGCAGTCAGCCTTCTTGATTTAATATCCTAAAATTTAAGAGTTCGAAGGGTATCAACTAAAAATATCTATAAAAAATCAGTACCATTATAGTAAATTACCGATTAAGTTTTATTAGATGTTTAAGTCGATCAAATTGTTGGTAATTCAACCTTTCATAGAAAAGTTGACAATCAATTATACTGCACTGGTAGTATAGCGGTAAACACACAATTTTTTATTCTGTGTCCGTAAGTATATGTCCCTGCCACGGACGTGACCCGGGTTCGAATCCCGGCCAGTGCACCATTTTATCTTTTAAATACTTCATATTTTCGCTGTAAATAGATTATAGCATCTTTGTATATTAGGTCTCGAAACTCTGATATGGATCGAGTTTTAATCCTAAGTCTAAAGGAATTTTTTTTATTCACAGTTTGTGAAGTAATTGAAGAGTCAATCTGATTTATTATCAAATAATTTTGCATGCTGGTTAAAAATTCTTTACTTGCACTGACAAAAATTACTGTAATACTTTTATTATTAATTCTTACATGTCCATCCCCATCAAAATAACCTCGAATAAAATGGAATAAATATTCCTTAGGAACTGTTGGAAAACTCATTGTAAATGTCTTATTTGATGTTAAACCGTAAGACACTAACTTTTCAATAATATATTTACGGCATATTTTTAGATTATAGAGGTCTCCTCTTCTTACAACTGGAAAATTTGAATTCATTGCTTGTACTATAGAATCAAGGATCGTTTTATCTTTAAGAGTCAAATCTAATTGGTTCCTGTTTACATCAATTGTTCCATCAGCATACATTATACCTAGAAAATATGCCAAATTTTGACTATACACCCGAAAGAATGATTTATCAAAATTATATTTCTCCCTACTAAATTTTCCTTTTTTTATTAGACCTAATTCATACCTTTTTTTATTTATCATTTTCGTTGACCTATTCATCAATATTCCTAATTTTTCATCTGTGTAGTCCTCAAAGTATTTTATCAGAAATTCAGAATCTTCTTCGATCCAGGCTTTCATTATACAAATATTAGGCATATAAACTATTTAAATAAATCCACACTTAATTATAAGTGAAAAATTTACATTTTTAACATATGTCCCTGCCATTATATCTGAACGGTATAGCCGATCGGACGTGACCCGGGTTCGAATCCCGGCTCGCGCATTTTTATTAGTCCTCCAACTTAAAAGATTGGATTCTCTTACTATTCTTCAATTTTATCATTTACACAAATTATAGCTCAATTCTCCTTGTTGTGATTAATACAAGAATAAATTAGGAGACAGATGACCACAAGAACATAACGTTTTTTTGAAGCATTTTGAGAGTGGTATTAGTGTCAACCATTCCATTTGAAATCACCTCTGAATTATCATCCAGTGATAATTACAGCATTTATCTGAAGGGACACTATTCAACAGTACCTGAGGATAAGGTGAATGAGATAGAAGCAAAAATCAAATCTGTGGCAGGTGAGTATTTTGCTGATAAAACATTACTTGATATTCTCAGTCTATTTGAGAATGAACGTATGCAATTAACGGATTCCATACAGAGCAGGGTCGGAATTCCTGAATTTGAACTCACAATATTTACTATAAATGCCATTGAACAGATAGATAAATATGAAATCGATCCGAACCTGACCGGGCAAAAGCGAAGAGAGGGTAAGGGATTATTTGGTCGATTTAAGAGAAAATAGTGATAAAAATGGAAGAACTAGAATTTCCAATTGAGAGAACCAAACCGATGAAATTACTTGGTAATTTATGGACTGGTAATGTTCTGGGACAGGTACTGGTGGGGGTACTGATTGTGGTTGCAATAGTGTTGATGAATGCATGGGACTTTGCCCTGATATCAGTTATTTTCACTTTAGTTTTTATCATACCAATGGTATTGCTGATACACAAAAACATGGTCAGCAAATCAAAGAAACTGATGCGTACCACCTGTGATCTACAATTTGAGAACGACACATTACAATTCAGATCAGCTTTTCCCAATACGATGGATACAAAGTGGCAATCCGTAACTATAGATGATGAGAATAAAAATATCTTACTCGTAGGATCTGAAACAGGGGGAATCCATATCAAGCTGAGTGGAGATAGTAAGAAGGTGATCCGACTAGGACTGTGGATTGAGTTCGAGGAAGCTATGAATGGAGCCAAAATGCTTCAAAAATGGCTCAAAGGTGATATCAGTGATACTACCCGTAAACCCGAAAATATTCCAACTACAGCCGAAAATACTGATAATTAAAAAATTGGCGGGGAGTACTTCTTCATTAATAGCAGCAATCACTAATCACAAATGAATATTCATTAACACATTATTTATCTCAAAAAAAATATGAAGAAATATGAGAAATAACTTTTTTCATAATATTTTGAGTTTTTTTAATGCCACGCCTCCTACAAGGCATAATTCATTATTTCAGTATTTTTTTAATAAGAATATCTTAATATAATATTTTTTGCAAATGAGAATATCGATGACAGGTATGATGGATTCCAAACCGTATGATTTAGAATTGTCGGAAAATGAATCCGCAGTTCTTCATGCACTTATCAAGTGGCCAAACCTAAGCGATCAGAGCGTGCATCTGAACATCAAGATGAAAAAGAGCACTTTCAGTTCGATAAAGACCAGGTTATCTGATCAGAATTACTTCAAGCGTATTTATGTTCCTAATTTTCCTAAGCTTGGATTTGAATTATTGATAGCCATGCATGGAAAGTTGAACCGTTTTTCTACATTTGATGAACGAATGAGGGTTGCTGGAGATCTTGTAACCTCCTTTACCGAGGATTTCTCGGCTATTGCCGAGGACAATCAGGCGTTCAATATGTCTGTGGCAATAAAATATACCGACTATCTGAAAAATTCAGAGAAGTTTATTGAGCTATACATGATGAACAACTTCCTCTCCAAAGAAGGCATGAATTTCTCGATTTTTCCTTTTGAATTATCTCGTATCTATTCATTTCTTGATTATGAGGCTTTGGTTGCCAAGGTTTTCAATATCGCAGATGATAATTATGATAACAGAAAAATCATTGATACTGGGCTGAGCAAGGTGGTTAAACTGACCCGTGCTGAGAGAAAGGTACTGTCGGGATTAACCAAGTATCCAGAGGAGTCCGACACGACTATCTCCAAGCAGATTGCAGTCTCTCGAAATACTGTTGCCAATGCCAAGAGAAAATTCCTGAAGAAAAATATCTGTTTCATGCGTGTTGTACCAGATTTGGATAAATTAGGTATGACTACCCTGAATTTCACCTATAGAAAGTTCAATACAAAATTAAAAGAGAAGGAGAGAATTGAGGCAGTAAACACTGTAAGATCTTTATTTGCACCTCATTTCTATGTATCCAATAAGATTGAAGGAATATTTGTCTCTGCACATAAATCAATTGAGGAATACAAGGCTGCCAATGATGAGCTGATGGATTACTATCACAAGAAAGATTATGTTGTGGAGGAACCCAAGTCCTACCAGTATAACATAAAATCAACCAAGACGATAAAAGAGAACCACTTCCTACCGATGATACTTAAATTGTATAATCTGGATGAAACCTTCAACTATCTAGATTAGCTGATTTTGCAATCATAAATGATTGTTCAAAATTTGGAAAATTAAATCAATTTAAATTATATAAGAAGAACTTCCGAAATATGATTAATCCACCCGTTGCTGATAAGGAACTGAAGATTACAAAGATCCATGATATTGAACTTGAGGATAATTATTTCTGGTTGAGGGATAAGGAAAATCCCAGAGTTATTACTTATTTAGAGGCTGAGAATGAGTATACTAGTAAGATGATGGGTCATACCGAGGAATTTCAGAAAGAATTATACAATGAGTTGAAAGGCCGAATTAATGAAACTGATGAATCAGCACCAATAAAATATGGTGATTATTACTACTATTACAGGACAGTTGAGGGAAAGCAATACCAAATACAGTGTCGTAAATACAAGGAATTGAATACTGAGGAACAGATTCTAATTGACGGCAACGAGATGGCAGAGGGTCATGATTATTTCAAATTGATTCACCACGAGGTTAGTCCAGATCACAAGCTGGTTGCATTCACAACCGATACCACTGGTTATGAGCATTATACTCTGCGTATCAAAAATATCAATACCGGGGAGTTTCTTCCAGATCAGATCAATAAAATTTCAGGTTCCTTCACCTGGGGTGATGATAACACAATCTACTACATGCTGAGGGATGATATACACCGACCCTACATGGTGAAAAAACATGTACTTGGATCTGATTCAGATCAGAACGAGATCATATTTGAGGAACCCGATAATACGAGATTTGTAGGCCTAGAGAAGAGCAATGATAAAAAATACCTCTTCATCCAATCGGCATCAATTACTAGTTCTGAGGCTCTTTACCTGTCCCTTAAAGAAAAGGATGCAAAATTGCAGGTCTTCTCAGCTAAAAAACCCGACGTAGAGTATTCAATAGATCATCATGAGGGATATTTCTATGTAATAACCAATGAGGATGCACTGAATTTCAAATTGATAAGAACTCCCGTATCTGATATAGGTAAGAGTAACTGGGAAGAAATCCGAGCCCATGATTCCAAAATAAAACTAGACTGGATAGATCCTTTCAAGAATTTCCTGACTTTGCACAAAAGAGTAGGGGGTCTTAGAATCATGGAGGTTATTGATGCAGCCGATCTCAGCAAATCTCATGATATTGAGATGAACGAGCCAATCTATACCTATTCAAGCTATAGACAGAATTTTGAATATGACAGTCCCACCTATCGGTTTATCTATAATAGTCTGGTTACACCAGATACGACCTATGATTACAATATTGATGCCAGATCACTTGAAATGAAAAAACAACGTGAGATCAAGAATTACAATCCCAGTGAATTTGTGACGAAAAGAGAATTTGCAACCGCTGCAGATGGTACTAAAATTCCCATTTCATTGGTTCACAAAAAAGGGATATCCAAGAACAGTAATTGCCTATTGTATGGTTATGGGAGCTATGGATATACCATGGATCCCTCGTTCAATTCACATATTTTGAGCTTGTTACAACGGGATTTTGTATATGTCATTGCTCATGTGCGTGGTTCACAATATAATGGGCGACAGTGGTATGAAGATGGAAAATTCCTCAAAAAGAAAAATACATTTACTGATTTTGTATCTGTTGCGGAGTTTCTGGTCGAGAATGATTACAGCTCACCTTCCAAATTATTCGTTAGAGGTGGATCTGCTGGGGGATTACTCATGGGTGCTGTGGTCAATTTGAGACCTGATCTGTTCAGGGCAGTTATTGCACAGGTACCATTTGTGGATGTGATCAATACCATGCTGGATGATAGTATACCTCTGACAACTAATGAATATGCTGAATGGGGTAATCCAAATGAGAAAAAATTCTTCGATTATATGCTATCCTATTCTCCATACGACAATATTGAGAAGAAGGACTATCCAGATATTTTGATCACCGCAGGATTAAATGACCCTCGAGTGCATTATTGGGAGCCTGCTAAGTTCACCGCAAAATTAAGGGAATACAAGACTGATTCAAATACTGTTTTACTAAAAACTCAAATGGGATCTGGTCATGGAGGGCCATCTGGCAGATATTCCATCTGGAAAGAAGTTGCATTTATCTACTCGTTCATACTAGATAAGACAGATAAGAAAGAATAATCATTTTAATTATTGCTGAATATCATTTTTTCAATATTAAAGGCTAAAACTAATAATCTAATATATTTTATAGGAATTAAGTGACAGAATCTACCTATGATCGGTTAAAATCAGATTCAGTTTTTCTAATTGGTTCTAGGTCGACTAAGACTAATCGAATAATCTGGGAGAATCTTCACGAAACCACCGGGAAAACAGAGGAAGGAGAACTGAGATGGCTGATTCAACATATCAGTTTTCATATTTCAAAGTCTAGAATCAAGCAAGGAGCAGCAAGAAAATTCTTGGATGGAAAATTAATTTATCAGGTGGTTCCGAATCGCTCAGATCCCTCAAATGAGAATATATTCTGTTTGTACACTGAATTTCAGAACATAAGAAAATCTGTTAAACTGGCATTCAATACAGTGATTAATAGACACGGTATTTACTCAGCAAAGAGACTTTTTAGCGAATTTATTGATTTGATCGAGAATCAGGAAAAATTACAAACCTATGAGATATCAGTTGAAGAAGCTCTGAGGCGTATAAACAGTGATGAACTGCAGAGTATGTCAGTCAACGATTTGGGTTATCTTATCAGTCTAATTCATACCTCAACAGAATTCACGCAGGATTTTTTGGAAAAAGTTTATCTGATAATATATGAATACATGCAAGAATTGGTTCATGGCCAGAATTCAGAGAATGGGATCAACCAAGACCCGGATGAGTTTCTGGATGCAGCTTTCATTATAGCAAGGTTGTATGAAAAACCAACCACATTTCATCTTGCGCTTGAACTGAACAAAAGTATCATCCCAATGGCTGCTAAAAATGATCGAAACACCCTAGAAGTTGCGTGTAATATTAGAATAGGTGCGATATACAAGGAATACTTCAAAAATATTGAATCACAGATAATTGATACTCTATCGAGAGTAAAAATGGATCATTTATCGCGAATGGATCAATCAAATCGTGAATTATATTTTTGTTTACTTGGTGATTCATATAATACAATCGGTAATTATGATGATGCACAAAAAGCCTACAATAGTGCTATAGCTCAGGCTGAGAGTTCACAGGGATCTGTTAATTCTGAATTATTGGCCGAGGCATATTCCTTTTTGGGTCAGCATTCTGAAAAATCCTACCTTCTAAAAGATGCAGCTCGTTATTATCACACTGCTTCAGCCTTGATGTTTAGTATGGGTGATATTAGAACTGCGGATAAGTACCAAGAGGAAGCATCTCACTCAGAGATAAGAACCAGTTTATCCATGCTTCATAATGCACTACTATTACATATGGATGAAAATAGAGATCAGGCAGAATTTATTGCTTGGGAAGGTATTAGATTAATGCTCAAGGCTATTTTCAATGCCAATCCTGTTAGATTATCATCGTATGCCGAAATATGCAACGAAATTCTTATGATGAGCAATCATATCCTGATATTTCCAGGTAGAATTAGGAGACACAAGAAAACTCTAGGCATGATTAGAAAGTTTGTTCATAGTATTAACCCAGATAATTTTGCCCATCTGATCCAGGATGAAGTTCATAAACAACAGCTATTATCTTTAGTTGATAGATTTATACCCATTCCAGCCCCGATAATAATGCTACTCACCACTGATGGTCGCTTGGTTAAAATGGGCAGGATTGTAGAAGATGGTTGGGAAAGCTCAGAGATCCAAGGGGTTCTCCTATCTGGTGTATTATCCGCCATAATGATGATGATTGGAGAGGTTGGTGATCGCCAGACCGCATTGAAAACCGTTGATGCAGGATCACTAAACATTATGATTGAACAGAGTGGTGGAATTGTTGTTTGCTTGCTGGTGGATCGTGATCTGCCTATCTTAAGAAAAAGATTGGAGGAAACACTTAGATTCGCAATTAATAAGTATGAAGATATACTGGACAATTGGGAGGGATCAACAGCTGAATTTGATGAGTTCAGAATTTATACTGAGAAAATATTTTCCCCCTCATCATTGACATTGGATGTTGTATACTAAACAGAAACTCTAAAGAGAAATGGCTTGAAAAAACAAATTGATCGTGACAATTGAAAAGGTTTTAATTACCATTTGGATTAGATGAAATTGTGATAAGTTCAGAAATATTGACATTATTTGTATCCATCGGACTAGCTGTTGCACTAATATTCGCTCTTCTCTACCATTTTTGGGATTTAGAAGAAGATGACGAGGATTAATCCTATTTTTTTATATTTTATTCTAGTTCTTTAATTTTCTTGTTAATCGTTGCTATACTCTCTTTGGATTGCAATATCAGATGTAATTGAATAAATTCAAGGTTCTTGCTCACATTTACATCAACTACTTTTAGCAATTCTTTGAGTTTTTTCTGAAATTTTTTCAGGTCATTAGTATCTCTAGGCGGGTTGATAATTACTGTATTTGGCCCTATATTTGAACTTTGGATGATTTCCTGATAATCCTGTTTAATTGCCATCTTGTCAAGATTATCAGGTGTGATATCTATTTTTTCCTCAATCTCATTAATGTGGAATTTTTTGATTCTATCACCTTCAAAGGTGCTTTTGATCAAACCATGTTTCTCCAGTATACTTAGATGGTGGTATAGATTGACCCTATTTTCACCCAATACATCAGCTAATTTGGGTGTGGTGTCTACTCCCTTGGAGATTAATTCATAGAGTTTAATTCTTGTGGGATGTTTCAATACGGAAAAACCTCCTGAAGAATATGTTCTTTTCCTTCTAATTATACCTCACCATCCTTTTGTTTAAGTCGATCTTTAACTAGAAAAGAGGCCAATTTATACGCCTCCTTCATATCCTTATCGCCTGTTTTTTCTTCGCTATTTTGATTAATTTCCTTGTTCTGCAAGTTGAAACACCTGAATATATGTAATTAGTATAATCTTATTTATAAAGATAACCAATTATTATATAATTTAATTTCAATATAATTAACAATAATACACCTATATAAGTAAAAAATTACTAGAAAATAAATAATAATTACTAAAAAATAATATTAACTAAATGAATCCTCAATAAAATTCAAACTAATTAGTTAATAACAATGAAATAGATTTATTTATGTTGAATGAGATTCAACAATTACTGTATATGAGTTACCCCATTGCATTAATTTGTCCAATAATCCGCCCAGCGAAAGCTGGGGATGCGGAATCTATTGCAACGGTAATGTTGGAGAGTAATTCAGATTACATAGACAGTATCTTCCGAAATTGCAAGCAAAGAGCACATGACCTGCTAAAAGAACAATATTCAAAAAATCTGGCTGGCATTTATGTCCTGACTGACGAAACTAGAGTAATTGGAGTTATGAAGCTCCATCTCCCAGGAATCAAAATGGGTAAGACAATATCTATTAGATCCATGGTTTCGTCTCTTGGTATATTGAAGGGTATACGTGCTCTATTGCTTATGTCTAACTGGGACGAGTATAAAGTATCTCCTGGTGAGGCTTATATTGAATTTTTGCATGTTTTGGATGAATACAAGAGAAGTGGTTGCCACAAGATATTATTTAACAGAGCAAAGCTTCTTGGAAGGGAATACAGTGCTACGCATCTATCCATCTATGTTCCACTGAGAGCATACAGGGAGATGGGTATTGTCGAGACCAGTGGTTTTGATATGAGGCGCAAGATCGGATCACCGATTGCTAAACTATTCAAGGTCAATCATAAGTGGCGAAAATACACCTATACATTAATTGATGGTCCATTGACAAGGAAAGAACAAGTTAGTTATAAAATTAGTAAGATGAAGTCCACCTTGAGATCAAGGAAAAAAGAAGCCAAAGCTGCTCTCAGATTCCAATTTTTACTCACTGTTGTGCCGATTGTAGCTGGCAGTTTTGCCTATTTCAGGGGTTTTGAGACAGCCGCTGCTGGTTGGGGTATACTTACTATTCTTCATCTAATTGGAGGTTGGTTTTTCTTGAACAATTTTGTCATTGGTAAATACAGTATTGCGATAGTCATGGTATCCGAGATGAGCAATCTAACCTATAGGGCTATAAGTATAGCGGATAACTGGTTTGACAGGGGATGGCTATTACCTCTTGCATTCATCAATCTTTGGATTTTATTAATTGTCACCACATCTAGGTTGAATTTAACTATGCCACCTCAACCAGTGAATACAAAGCAGATGGATTAGTCTATTTTCACGAGTTTTCCAGTTTTAATTGAATATTTGGGTAGTATATCACTGGCATCCAGTTCCATGGAGTACATCCTGTCAGAACCATCAAGGCCATTCACTGGTATCTGATCAATAATCTCACTTTTCCAATCTCTGTTCCATGGATTGTCATCTGAATTTAGTTCCTCGTTATCATCCGAAAATCCGACTTTTTTAATCAATTTGTAGTACATCATCTTGGCCCCGTACACATCCTCAATTCGTGAAATATGTAGTGATCCCATGGCCACAAAGGATACTGGAATTCCCTCTCTAATTTGTTCCTCACAGTAATTGACAACCCTGGTCAGATTTCTAAATGATCCAATCAATATCTCCTTGGAACCAATAGCCTTTTTGATTCCCCTGGTTCCATTGGTTGTTCTTATCACAACTGATTTCTTGGCAAAAATATCTGGATTATCGACAATGAGCATTGGAGAATTATCATAGTCGAACTTACTGAAATCCCTTTTTTCTTCTCCCATTTTGATAAAACCATCATATCTCTCTGCTTCCTCACTTGTTTCCACAGGTACAACCTCGGCATCTACCTCCAGCAGTGCCAGCATTGTGTTTGAAGCTCTGAAATTATCCACAATAACGGTAATTCCCTTTTCGTTCGCGGATTCCCTTACTCCCTCCTCAAATTGTCTGCAAGAGATGGGTAGCTTTGAGTACTCGTTTAAAATGGTTTGAGTGACCACTGAATCGCGAGAGATATCATGCTTTTCAAACTTTTTCACCATTGCTTATTCTAAATCACCTAGAGATTAAAAACCAATTAACAAAATTATCATAATTTATAATTTGGTGTAGGTGAAATTTAAATATTGGCAATTTCTCGTTTCAATATGGAATACGTGTATCTAGGAAATACAGGAATGAAGGTATCCCCAATTTGCTTGGGAACAATGCAATTTGGTTGGAGCGCTGATGAGGAAAGCTCACAAGCAATCATGAACAGGGCTTGGGACATGGGTATCAACTTTTTTGATACTGCCAATGTCTACTCCAGATGGAGTGAAAATAGTCATGCTGGTAAATCAGAGGAAATAATTGGTCGCTGGTTGAAAGAGAGTGGAAATAGAGATGATCTGATTTTGGCAACCAAGGTAAGAGGTCAGATGGGTGCGGGTGTAAATGATAGCGGTCTGAGCAGGCGGCATATCATAAATCAGGTGAATGCCAGTCTTAAAAGACTTAAAACCAAATGGATTGATCTGTATCAATCCCATTCATTTGATCCCGGAGTTCCAATTGAGGAGACTCTGAAAATCTATACTGAACTGATTGCTGATCAAAAGATCAATGCAATTGGTGCATCCAATTATCCGGCATGGAGACTAGCAGAGTCAATTTATATCAGCCGTATGAATGGATATGCAGAGTATCAGACTCATCAACCCTATTACTCTTTGGTTAGAAGGCATAAGTATGAACCAGAGATCATGGAGGTTGCCCGTAAATTTAACATCGCAGTTATTCCCTACAGTCCTCTTGCAGGCGGGTTTCTGACTGGTAAATACAAACGAGATGAAGCTCTACCAGAATCCCAGAGGGCAGCGACAAACAAGACCCGATACTTCAGCGACAGAGGTTTTGCAATACTAGATTTATTGACTGAAATTACTGCAAACAAGGGAGTAACCGTTGCTCAGGGTGCACTGGCCTGGGTGATGCATCAACCAACTATTACCAGTCCAATTGTTGGTGCAAATACAGTAGAACAACTAGAAGAAACTGTGGGTGCATTAGAAGTCAAATTTACCGAGGATGAGTTAAAACAACTTGATGAGATTTCAAGTGTGGAATCTAATTTAATAATCAAATAGTCTAAAGGGATTTATTAATTAGTGTATATTCTCTTATCTAACCTTAATTATGGTGAGATTTATTGTATAATTTCAATAATGTTTTTATTATAGCAACTATATAATTTATTATAGATATGCCAACAACAATCCAAATCAGTGATGAATTACGGGATACATTGAAAAAGAGGAAGTTACACAGTAAAGAGAGTTATGAGAGTGTGATCTGGGACTTGATAGAAGATCAGCTGACACTTAAAGATGAGATTGTTGATGAAATTGAGAAAGGTTTGAAAGAATATCGAGAAGGTAAATTTGTTACCTCGGATGAAGTATTTGGTGAATAGATGGCCTATAGATTAGTATTCACAAAACATGCCAGTCGATCATTCATTAAACTTTCTACCGAAATTAAGAAGAGAATTGAAGGTTCTTTGCTAAGAATTCAGGTTAGACCCTTGGATTTTGTTGAAAAGATGGTAAATCATCCGTATTATAAGCTTAGAGTGGGTGATTACCGTATAATTCTGGATATAATTGAAGATGAAATTGTCATCCTAGTTTTAGAAGTAGGGCATAGGAAAAGTATATACAAACGATTCTAATCTATTAGATTTATTTGAAATATGTAGAAATAAAGCCCCTGGTGGGAATTGAACTCACGACCTTTACATGATTGGAAACCGCTCAGAAGAGCTGAATTAGAGTTTGAATTCATTCAATTGATCGCATTAATCGAGTATATACTTCTGCTTTTGGTTGCAAATACACACTAACCTTTCTGCCTTTCTTGTCTAATTTGATAAGGGATAATTTCCGTAATTTATTCGCCACGTAAGAGGCTTTCTGCACACCTTTGGGATCGTTTTGTTCTCCCCATCCACATTGTTCGGATATAATTCCTAACGAATCAGATGTCCCTCCCAAACCATCCAAAATTTGAAGAAATAATCTCTCTTGTATTCCTATATCATGAATTTGTATCCGAGGTAGCTCCAAAAGAGGATTCATAATTGAGTAAGATTGAGCATCATTTACAACAGCTAATACCATAAAAGCAAGCATTTTGATCGGGGAATTAGTATCCAAACAAAAATACAGTTTGTATGGTTTGTCAAATTCTATTATTTCTCTTTGGATTGCTTGAGCTATTTCCATGACTGGTAGGTTAGAACCTAGTTTGATATGAGTTTCAAGGGGGAAATAAGATCTCTCATGTTGAGGATCGATTACAAACAACTGATTAACGGTGAATTTAATCAACATATCTTTAATCGAATCCACCGGAAAGGTCCCATCAATAATATGAATAGATTGCTCTATCATTTAACCACCATCTCTGTATAGCCATAATTCGACTCTCTCAAGGGTATGATCTTGTCTGCAAGTTGTTCAAATTCTGAATTATGACTTATGATGATCAATTGCTCAGGTATATTTGTATTGTAGGAGAAATTTGTAACAAAAAACTTCGTTTTGCCATTATCCAGACTATCTGTTGGCTCATCAAATATCATCATCTTGCTATCTGAAACTGCTCTAGTAAAAGCAATTCGTAAAGCAAAGGAAACGATGGTTTTCTGTCCACCAGAGATCTGATTGAAGGAACGTTTTTTATTACCGTTAACTAGCACTTGCACTTTGTGATCTTGAGTAATTTCGATTCCCTGGATCGGAGATTGAAAACTTGCTTGTAAAATGTTTGTTGCGATTTGAGCGATTCCTTTGCGGTGTTTCCGCAAAATTTCACCTGGAATTGCCTTGATGAAACCACGAATCTGTGATGTTTTATTGTATTTTGATTTTATCAGTTCTAATTCTTCCTCTTTCTTATGTAGATCATCTCTCATTGTACAATATCTATTGTAGGTCTTTTGTCTCTCTGGCAGTTCTTTTTGTCGTAAATTCTTTAGGAGCGCTTCAATTCGATTGAATTGCCTTTGTAATTCATTTGTATCTTGAGTCTTGGAATCAAGAAATTCTTGGTCAAAATTCACCTTAAGATCCTGATGTTCCTCAATAAGACTGTTATATTTCTTCAAAGGAACACAGAGTAAATTGATTTGTTCTTGGAGCTTCCCCAGTAATTGTGCGATGGAAATAGCAATTCCTTTTTTTGTTATGAGATCTTGTAACTTGTTATTTAGTTCAGATCCTTTATTAATTGAAAGTTTTAATTCTTCGATTTTATTTTTTTCATTTTGGATGACCTGGTTTATATTTTTAACATGATCTTTATTATCATTATAATTGCCATAGGTATCCTTTAAATCATTAAGATTGCGCATAATTCCCTGTTCTCTGCTGATTTCGTTCCTTAAATCAGCTGATATTTTCTTAGGTTTTTGAAGATCCTCATAATCCTTCAGTAAATCTTTTTGATTTATTAGCAATCCTGGGTGATCTATCTTTTGTTTTTGCTTAAGATTTACAAATTCTTCATTCAGTTGCTCATATATGTTCAATTTTCTCTTTATCTCGGCCTCCTCCGGTATCCTCTGGCTTAATTTTCCTTGGACCTTTTTCTTTTCTGATTCTATTGGTTTTAAAATGTTTTTCCGATTCAAAATATTTGTTTGGAAGTCTGAAATCATATTAGATAGGTTTTCCAATGATATTGTATGATTACACTGCGGACAGATTTTGACATCCATTTTCATTGTATCTTGTAACTTGTTAATGATTCCATCATCCTGTTGGTTCAAAATCTTCAATTCCTGTTTCTTAGTATTGATTTCTGATAATTGTTCTGTTAATGACGTAATTTGATTAGACACTTCTTTTAATTCTTGTTCTTCTTTGTCTTTTTGAAAACTCTCGAAGAATGCATTATCAACCTTATGTTTTTCGAGTCTTTTGAGCACGCGATCGATTTCTTCCTGCGACTTTAAAATCTCATTTACTTTTAGTTCTTGGAGAAGTAAATTGGCTTCGATATCACCCTCATGCTTGACCGTTATTTCAAGGTCATTGTGCAAATCTTTGATTATTTCGGTTTTTCCATCGATTAATGTTAACAGTATATTTTGCCATAATGTATCATCTCGTTTTTCTACTTCAGTAAGAAAAGGATCTATTTTCTCCGTAAAATGACATATTAGTTGATTTATCTGGATTTGCGTTCCCAGTTTTTTTTCCAATTCAACATCTCTTTTGTGAATATCCCCCATAATGGATGCAATATTATTTTCTACTTCTTGTTGCCCATTCTTGAATTTGATCTTTGCACCTTCCCACTTCTCTTTGGTTGCACTTAGGTTTTCTTCATCTAATTCATCTTCTTGAAGTTCATTTTCAAGGAGTTGAGATTTCAAATCAATTATACGCTCTTCATATCCATCAACTTCCTCCTTTCGTGTATTAATCAACCCAGGGAGCTCCTTAATGCGCAAATGTTGTTTAAGTAATGGTTGGAGATCTGTCTTGGCAATAGAAATATTTTGAGAGAGTTCCCCAATCTCCTCTTTCATTCCCTCAATCTCATCCTTGGTTCTGTCTAATTCTTCCTCTGATTTGTTATTTTCCAGGTTTTCTCTTTCTGATTTGACCTCTCCGCTTAATTTGTCAAGCTTTCCCTTGAAGAGATTTTCCACCTCTCTAAGATGTTTTCCGCTATGATCATACTTCTCTAAGTTGCTGATCTTTTTAAATAACTCCTCCAACTTGTTTGCAGCCAAGCTATTGATGTCTCCCTGGGTGGACACTACCAGATTCTGCATTGTATCAACATCTATGGGAAGTTCTGGGGTGGAGAGTAGACGATGAATTTCATCTGTTACTGGAGTTGCACCTTCAGATATTGGTGAGGTTTGTATGTTCCCCTTAAAAAGTTGATCTTTCGCGGTGCCAGTTCGTCTAACCTCACGGATGACGATATATAGCTCATCATCAACCTCAAACTCAAGCTTGATAGCACCTTTCGATTGTGTTTCAGCTATAAACTCATTTTTATTCATTGCAGTCGATTTTGGATTGTTGCCAAACAATGCTACCAGCATAGACTCAACGATAGTGGATTTCCCAGAGCCATTATCTCCTACAATTAATGTAATTCCATCTGCGAAATCAAATGATAATGGTTTTT
>DAOUUM010000509.1 GCA_030668165.1 Candidatus Heimdallarchaeota archaeon | reverse complement strand
TTAGCAGAGGCACTCAAAGCACTGGATGAAGGAGGAGCTACAATTAAAATAGCCGAGATCTATGCTGACGCTCAAAAGATAGTATCAGAGAATGTTGCAAGAGGAATTCAGAATAATAGCAAATTATTCATTCCCATGGGAGGAGATGGTTCATCCAATTCCCTGCTCAACCTGGTCCCCTCAATTGAGGTTATGAGAGAAGCTGGTTTGAATCTAGGAGATTTGCTAGCTAAATCAGATCCTAAGAAAAAGAAATAAATAAAAATTGAAAACTAAATAGTAATACAATTCTCATATACTATTGATTCCTAAACCATTATTCCAATATTTTAATCAACTAAAGTCAGTACCAATTCAGTCGATATATTAATACATCAATTTGTGAAATAGAAAATATCGAACTGTTAAAAGGCTTGGTGTTAGTAAATTTTAACATTTAAAAATTTGTATATCCGAATTAGATGATTAATCCATAATTCATCTAAAAATCTTATTAACTAGGAAGGTGAAATGAGCATGAGTGGGATTTTGAGTACTGATAATAAGAAAGTTGAAGTATTGCTTTCAAAATTGATACTGGCAGGCTCATACAGGGTTGGTAAAACCTCAATTCGACGTAATTTTATGGGAGATGCATTCATTAAGGATTACCTTTCCACTCTGGGGGCTGATTTTTCAGTTAAGAAGTTGAGTCTGGGTGAGAAAAATGGTACTGAGTTGTTAGTTGAGTTGCAAATCTGGGATATTGCTGGTCAGGAGGGATTTGCATCACTACGGGCCAGATTCTTCCAGGGAGCCAGTGCTGCATTCCTTGTATATGATGTAAATACTCCCAGTACTTTTAATGATCTTGAAAATTGGTTACTACAGCTCTGGGCCGTACAAAATAAGCAAAAAATACCTCTAATATTCATTGGTAACAAGACAGATCTTGATACACCACCATATAAGGTCAGTGAACATCAGGTAATCGAATTCATTAAACAATTGAAAATCAAATATGAATTGGAGGATGTTGAAATTCATTATATATTCACGTCTGCTCTTTCTGGAGAAAATATTCTAGAAACATTTGAAATGATATCCGAGATAATATATGAACGATGGGTCAATATTTCTAAAAAAGGCCCATAATATCTGAACTAGATCAAAGAACTTAGATAAATTATAAAAACCATTAGATACCTATGTCAGTACAATTTTCATCTATTTTCAAAAAAAATATTGAAAATTATGCAACATATATATCTGTGCTGATATTTTCTGCTACTGCCTTGGGAGTGCAGAGGGCAATACTAAGTGTATATACCGGTGAGTTGGAATCTGGCCTTGACAGATATCTCATTGTGGGTGCTGCCTTTGCTCTTGCATCCTTTGGTGGATCCAAAGCTATTGGAAATTTTTTGGGTGGTAAATATGGAAGCCAGATAGGTCGCAATAACACGGTAAGAATTGGATCTGGAATTCTGATTATTGCCAGTATAATCCTGTTTCTAGTAGATAAACTCAGCTTGTTCTATATAGGAAATGCATTTCTTGGTTTGGGAATTGGTATGATTTTTGCCGCATCTACGGTGGCTCTGACTGATATCTCAACCCCTATGCACCGGGCAAAAGCAATTGGACTGATGGAATTATCAGTTTATGGAGGAAATACACTGGGTGCTTTATACGCAGGTTTCACTTCCAATATCACCTATAATATCTCCTTTCTGATTGCATTGATCATAGTGAGTATAAGTTTTATAATTAGTTTTAGATTGAAAGATACGACAAAATGGGCAATCAAGAGGGAGACCCCAACAATTGAGCCATTAAGGGACAGATTAGAGCTTATTCATCAAGAATGGTTGGATGAGACAGCAAAATATGAGATGAATGTCACTGAATATGATAGCTTTGAAAAGCATATTGAAGAACTTGATAATAGCCAGAAGAGATTAAGAATCGGAAGAGAGATTGACATTTCCAAGAGATTATTCCTCAAGCCCACCTTTCTCCTGGTATTTGCCTCGGGCATCATGTCAAGAATATCTGATTCTGCAATGATACTGGTCTATCCCCTACTAATAATTAATTATGGATATAACATAGTTGAGCTCGGTATAGCCACATCCATTTTCACCTTATTCTGGGCAATAGGTATCGCAATTGTTGGACCATTATCTGATAAGATAGGTCGAAAGATTCCCATGTTTGTCGGAACCATACTTGAAGCAACCGGATTCATCTTATTGTTCAATATTGAACTTCAATCCTGGTTTCCCATGATAATATTTGGTACTGCAGTTGCTGGACTGGGCAGAGGAATATACTTCCCTATTCCAGCATCCATCGCATCTGAGCTGGTCGTGCCTGAATTAAAGGCAATAACTCTTGGGATCT
>DAOUUM010000281.1 GCA_030668165.1 Candidatus Heimdallarchaeota archaeon | reverse complement strand
TGACGTAGAAAATCAGGAGACAACTTTCCAATATTGATATTGATTTTCGCTACCGTATCACTTTCAGTTGGGATTATCCTAATAATTTTGGTATTAGGAGCAAGTATGATAATTGCTTGTGTTGCTTCCTCTGGTGATAGTGCCTCAATAAATCTATACGGTAGATTAATTGGCTTGTTATCGTCAATAACAGCCATCTCTGCGAGAGTGACCGTGGCGATCTCGTCTTCAGTTTTTGGTTTTTCTTCTGTCATTATATATTCCTCACCTAAGCTGTATTTAAAGCTTATTCGTAACTCCTAACAGAATTACAATGTTAAGTGATGTTACGAAGCCATAAGACATTAAAAATTAATAAACTTTGAGTATATCAGTCGAATAATTTTCATAAAAAGATATCAAATCTTTGTGATTTTACTAATCCTTTGCTAAAATTGAGGTCTTAATTTATGTTGAAATGTAAAATTATCAAGAATGAGTTGTTATTGTGCCAATTTCCTTTTTCCAGTAGTTCCAATCATTGATACTGTCTAGATCAAATTCTAGTTGTTTGATCTCTAAAAACGCCAATTTAGTGTGATTCTTCCCGGATTGTTCTAGAAATTTTAAGGAAGATTTCTTACCAAACAGTTTCTTGGAGAATAATGGTTTTGACATTATTGCAATTGCAGTCCCATCATCATGGGTGGGAACTATCAGATACCTGTGAAATGATTGTAGATGCAGGATCTTATCCAAATACACTTTCTTAAGTCCGGGAAGATCGGGCATTATCAATGCAAGAATATCATCTTTCAATTTGGGTAGCACCTCGGATATTGCATTGTTTAATGAGGTACCTGAATCTTTGTACACCAAATTACCCTTGGATGTTAGTAAATTAGCAATTGAATCATCGGCAGTGAGTATGACAGGTATTAGATCACATTCTTTTGCTACCTTGATTGTATTTATTAGTAATTCAAAAATTACCTTGTCAAGGTCCTTGGATTCAACAAATGGTCTTAACCGAGACTTTGAGTTTACAAAACCTCTAAATGGTATCAAACAGTACTTCAATTTTTCCATCAAAATCTCTCCTTAAAATATACCCATGAGATTATCTGCCAATTTTATTTTCTGATCCAATGATCTGAGTTCAATAGGCAGGTAAACCGGTTCAATTCCCAGATCTTTGATCTCAGCATCATATATTCTATCAGATGGATCCAATATAAAGGTGTTAATCAATCCTTGATAGTATTTTGCGACACCACCAGGACTTGTTTCGATCCCATGAGCCATCAGTAATTTGGTTGTTGGTCCTGAAAAAGCTTTATCCCCCACAATCGGTGAGATTGCCACCACATCATTCTTTCTCAATCCAAGTGAAGTTCTCAACCCAGCAATACTTAGCATTGGTCCAATTGATGTGATAGGATTTGATGGACCAATAATAATCTTATCTGATTTCTGGAGAATATGTTCTGCGCTTTTGGATATTGGATGACTACCCCTGAATTCCACATAATCCACCTCAATTTCTGTTTTATGCTTGACGAAATATTCCTGAAAATGATATTCCTTATCACCTGAATGAATTCTTGATTGGATTAGTCCATCAGCCATGGGGGTTATGTTTGCATTGATATTCCACTTTCTTGATATGAGCTCTGTGATTTTTGAGAAACTCATGGTCTTCAAAAGGTATTGACGATAAACATGAAGACCCAGATCCTTATCACCCACATTGAACCATACCTCACCACCCAGTTCTTTTAGGGTGGACAATGCATTATATGACTCATCTTTCACTCCCCAGTACTTGCTAGTATCCAATTTATTGCTGAAGAGATAGAGCAGGGTATCCAGATCAGGACTTATTCGAAGACCATTCCAGTAGTAGTCATCCCCTGTATTGGCGATCACAGATAGTTTACTATCATCTAGTAATTCTCTGAAGCCCTCAAGTACTTTGGGAGTACCAGTTCCTCCTGACAGGAAACCATAAGACACAATTCATTTGCACCTTGAATTTAATTAAAAAGATTGTAGTGAAACTGATTATTTGATAAATTAATGCGTGATATTGATTATTTTGGTACTCTTTTGTACTTACCTTTTACCTGCATGACTCGTCCATCCTTGACCAGTACCTTTAGATTTTTCATCACAATTGGTACCTCAAATTTGACCCGATCAAATGGTGGAGATTGAATATCTGCACTGTACAGTTTTCGATATTCTAGCACTATCTCCTCCAATAATTTAGGTGAGAGTGTACATAGATCGTAAACTGCCCCCAAATCTCGTTCAATTGCCATCTCAACTGGAATAGTATCAACAGTACCAGTAGAGACTCTTTGCGGCTCAGCATAGGCAGGGGCTATGATTTTTGCTGTGATTTGTTTAAGGTAGGATAGTGATGCCTTATAATTAGTAATGGAACCTGAAAGGTCCATATAATAGATATTGGGATTAGTAGTTGAGATCCCCAGGGTTATTCCTGAACATAGGACCTTGTGAAGGCTGGAATAGATAAATACATGACCTTCATGGGGGCCATTGAAGGGCACAACCATAATTTTGGTAATTTTTGCCTGAAAGATGCTGTTTCTATTAATTCCAAAAACATTATTCAATTTCTTAGGTAATTTTTTGGAATAGTGACTGGCTGCGTCTTCATTGAGCTCTCCAAATTTGTTATTGAAAAATTTCTTACGTGGTTCCTCTACCATTGGTACCAGACTCTCATGCACATGAATAGTTGCACTGGGGTATTCCTTCTGAACGAATTCTAGAGTATCCAATTCCTGCCAGGTAACAACTGGAAGATATATTCTGAAATCATCACTGACTGATTCCTGTTTGATCAGGTATTTTAGATTCTGAAGGAATTTGTCCCCTCCGGATGCACCGATCAGTATACTGGGTTGATCAAGAATGAACATTGCGCCGTATGCCTCACCCGCCTTACCATATCCACCAGGAATCCTGTAGATGTTTTCCTCTATTTCATAAGCTTCCATTTCTTTCATATTTTAATGAGTATTCTTCCTTAAAAGGTTTCAACTTCACATTGATATCTTTTTATCAAAAATTTATATTGATTGATCAAGACCCGGCTATGAATGCCAATCTTCTGAATTCGTTCCAGGTCTGGGTTAGGGAGGGATTTGAATAGAGTAAACCATCCATCTCCCCCTGTCCACGGGGCGAGAGAAGAACTCCAAATGCATTCATTGTGGATAGTGGTTTTTGGATTAAACTACCCACTTTTTGCAGTTTGATTATCATCTTAGAAAAAATTGAAAAATCTGGTACGTCAAATCGTAATCTTGTGTCGAGACGGTCCCCCAGAGTGCGGGTTAAAGTAAATAGATCCCGATTTGATATGGGGCTGGAGAGTGAGCCAATAGTAAGCACTATTAGTTCTCGGAAACCAATACTTGGCAGGGGTTCCAGCTCAGCGACAAAGTGGTTTTGGATTTGATCTGACAGTACCATTTTTCTCTATATTATATATGGTGTTTTTAATATAAATAGATGTACGGGCAGTAAATTGAAAGTGAAGAATACCCCAGTAGACCCCCAGTATTGACAGAATAGAGGTAATTTCGCGAAATCAACAACAAATAGTACGATTATAGAATTGCGCACTCAAATTATATCTGGGGCTATCACATCCAATAATACAATAATATAATAAAAGTGAAGCCACCCTATTTGAGCACAATAGTCCTATTAGTAAAAAACTGGGGTATTAAAAATCAGATGAGTATCGTGGATTATAAGTATTTATTTACCCAGTGAAACAATAAAATCTTATGTACTGTCCACATTGTAATAAAGATATTCAGCCCTCTTGGAGATACTGCCGCTTCTGTGGGAAGAGTGTAGAGCTACATGAAGATGATTCCAATGAGATAAAAGAGATCAAAGAAGAGATCAAGTTTGATAGGGATCTTTATTTCAAGGTACTAGCAGTCAGGGGAAGCAGGGGTATCCTGGAAAAGGAACGCAAGAAGGTAAATGAGGATATTGACTCTCTGATAAGTCAGTTGGATGAGGGTTTGATATCCAGAGATTATGCCCTACCTGAACTCAACAAACTCAAGGAGAAAGTCAAGGATTTCAAGGAGGATTCAGATGATTATGAGGATCTTCCCGAGGAATTACCAATAGAGGTTCTTATCAGTGAGATATCTGATGCTGAGGAGAGAATCAAGAAGATTGAGAAGTTGAAAAAAGATCCATCAGTCTCCAAAGAATCAGTTATTGATGCGAGAACCAAAGCAGAAAATACACTTGAAATGCTTAATGCACAGTACGCCCTCATAATTGGACATATGAGAAACTGGATAGCCGATATCAAAATTGAGATCAAAGTGGAAAGAAAAGAACTTGAAGCACTATACATAAGATTCAAGACCGGAGAGCTGGTTGAGGAGAGCTATGAGGAGAAAAAAGCTACACAAGCAAAGAAACTAACCACCATGACCACTGTAGAGGAAATTATTGCCAAGATGATCAAGTGAGTTCTCATACAATTATCTATTTCAACCCATGAAAATGTAAAAAATTACCATTAAAGCATTAATTCAGACAAAGTTTTAAAATTGAGATAGCCTTAAAACTGATAGATGAAGGAAAAACGATCAATTCTTCTGA
>DAOUUM010000060.1 GCA_030668165.1 Candidatus Heimdallarchaeota archaeon | reverse complement strand
GTATCAAAACGGTATCCCAGAGAATACTCTCCCTGCATCAGCTCCTGTATCTGATCAGATCCCTCATAGATACGAGCACCACGTGAATTTCTCAGAAACCTCTCAACAGGATACTCTGCAGAATAACCATAGGCACCATGAATCTGAACTGCTGCATCAGCAGCGTTCCAGGCAGCATTGGTGGCAAACCATTTGGCAAGAGCAGTCTCTCTTGTATTTCTCTTTCCAATGTTCTTAGACCAACCAGCTTTGAGTATCAGTAATTCAGCCGCATCAATATCAGATGTCATGTGAGCTATTAATCTCTTCACCAGTTGATGCTTACCAATCTCCTTGCCAAATGTCTTTCTAACCTTGGCATATTTGACAGATGCATCACGGGAGGCTTTGGCACTACCCAGTGCACCAGCAGCAACTGTGAACCTGCCATTATCAAGACAGCTCATTGCAATTTTGAATCCCTCATCCAGCTGTCCCACTACATTTTCCTTGGGAACTGGAGTATCACTAAAATTGATATATCCGGTATTTCCAGCTCTCACACCAAGTTTATCATGAATAGTTCCTGTGGTCAGACCGTCGTAGCCACGCTCGATTATAAATGCTGTGATCCCTCTGTGACCAGATTTTGTATCAGTCTTCCCAAATACCAAAAAATTATCAGCCACATCAGCTAGTGATATCCACATCTTCTCACCATTTAAAATATAGAAATCTCCATCCTCTTTGGCTGTGGTTTCCATGGCTACAACATCACTCCCAGCATTGGGTTCTGTGAGACCATAGGTGGAGATTTTCTTACCCCGTGCCTGAGGAACAAGATATTTTTGTTTTTGTTCTTCATTTGCCCACTGTAGCAAACCAAGTGAATTCAATCCATTATGCACTGAAATAGCCACCCTGATAGCTGCATCCACATATTCTAATTCCTCAGAAATAATGGCAGTGGAGATGTAATCCATCCCAGATCCTCCATACTCCACAGGAATACTGGCACCCAAAAATCCGTAATCGGCCATTTTGGTGAGCACACTCTTGTCAAAAAAGTGATTCTTATCATTTTCCTCAATATTTGGAGCAATTTCCTTTGCACCAAAATCACGTACCGTTTCACGCAGAATCTGATGTTCTTCAGTCCACTCGAATGAGATCATTAAAACCCGGAATTATTGGGTATTATTAAACAATAATAAAAAGAACACGAATTCAATTATTAAATTAATTTGTAAATTAATCGTTTATTCAAAAATTAGTATAGAAATTTCCCTTAATTTATTACTTACAAGCCTTTTACTTTCTTAATTGCCTCGGTAAGCTTGGGTACGACTTCAAAAAGATCCCCAACCAGACCATAATCAGCAATTTTGAATATGGGTGCCTCTTCATCCTTGTTAATGGCAACTATTATCTCTGAACTAGACATTCCTGCCAGATGCTGGATTGCACCAGATATTCCTGCGGCAATATACAATTTGGGAGACACAAACTTACCAGTTTGTCCCACCTGATCTGAATGTTCTCTCCATCCTGCATCAACAGCAGCACGGGAAGCTCCAACAGCAGCTGTCATTACCTCGGCGAGATCCTCAATTATATTGAACTGATCGGGACCACCCATTCCTCTTCCTCCAGAAACAATGATATCAGCCTCTGTCAATTCAATCGTCCCTGTGGAAGATGCTAAAATCTCAGCCAGTTTCATTATTGAGTCAGAATCCATAGTTTCGGGACTTATTGTTTCAACATTTGGGGTGACAACATTTTCAGCTGGAACATCAAAAACACCAGCACGAACTGTGATTATCATTTTACCCTCTGCTTTAACAGTACCATGGATCTTGTTACCATGTAGTGATCTTTTGAAGGTATTGGCATCCTCGACACCAATAATATCTGATACAGGAGTGGCATCAAGTTTTACCGTGACTTGGGGAGCAATTTCACTACCCCAGACAGTGGCTGGTAAAATAATATAATCGGCATCCTTACCAGCATTCACGATAAATCGTGAGTACATGGTCGGATGGTAGAGTGATACGCCTGATGCGGCTTTTATTGTATCCACACCTATCTGACCTGCGGCAGAGATGACATTATCGACGTTATCATCCAATACAATACCAAATAGGGATTTTCCTGTTTTCTCGGCAATGGTTTTTCCCACTGCAACTGCTTCTTTGGAGGCTTTTATCAGTTCTCCATTATAACTTTCTAGAAATACTGCAATACTCATTTTTTTTCCTCCTAAATCATCTTATCCTTGTTCTGAAGTCCATCGACTAGTTGTCCGACAATATCATCAATGGATCCCTCCAGTTTCTTCCCAGCTCCCTTGGATGGTGGTAATTCTGCCTTGATCTGTTTCACACTGGTCCTGATCACAGTACCTGCGTCATCCTTCTTAGCCAAAGGTTTCTTCTTAGCCTTCATAATCATGGGCAATTTGGGATATCTAGGCTCATTTAGACCCTTCTCAGCAGTCAATACAACTGGATAAGAGGATTCAAATTTTTCCTTCCTTCCAGATGCATCCCTTGTGGCTACAATTCCGGATTCACTTACCTCCAGTCCAGAAATCTCTGTGATCACAGGCATGTTGAGCAAGGCTGCAACTGCAGGACCCACAAAAGATTCACTGGTGTCAGTCTCAATTTTTCCACAGAAGATAATATCTGCGCCAAGGGGTTTGACTACCTCAGCATAGGCTTTTGCTATGGATAGGGGGTCTGAATTAACCAGATCCGGATTTTCAATCAATATTCCTTCATCCACACCCATGGCCATGGCCTTTCTGATGCTCTTTTCTTCTTCACCCTTTCCAATGGTGACTGTTATCACATCAGCACCAATTGATTCCTTTATTTTGATAGCTTCTTCCACTGCATATTCATCATAGGGATTCATGATGTAATCAATAGAGGCATCCCAAACCACATCGGTGGAATCACTGTTTATCTGGAAACGAGTCTCTGTATCAGGTACTACTTTAAGTAGACATACGATTTTCATATTCTCTATCCATAGAATACTTTATTTTTTTTAATTCTTACTGATTTTGGTAAAGAACTATTCACAAGAAGACCCCAAATTTACGCGAAAATATTAGTCTTCAGTATATTTTATATACAGATGTTAATTCTTTTGGCCGAATTCTATACTTTTTTCAGATTATTATTTCGAATAATTAATAACAAATAGATCGCATCTTTGCTCTATGAAATCATATGATTATTCGTCACATGCGAGATACTATGACGTGGTTGAGGCATCAGACTCATTTAATACTTTCAATCAATTTCTCAATAACCTATTTCATAAGCACAATGTAAAATCAGTGCTTGATATGACCTGTGGTACTGGAGTACAATCCATCTTTCTTCATGATAATGGCTATGAGGTAACAGCATCTGATCTGAGTGGGGAAATGATATCCATGGCCAGAGAAAAACTTGGAGATCGAACTGATCTACAATTTCACCAAGCAAATATGATCGATGTAAATTTCAACAAACAATTTGAGGCGGTGATCTCAATGTTCAACGCAATTGGTCATCTAACAAGAGAAGATTTCAGAAAAACAGTTCAGAATGCTTGGAATAATTTGAAGAGCGGAGGTCTTTATATTTTTGATATTTTTAATTTTGATTGGATGAAAGAGAATTTTATCCCCCATGAATTCATGGATGTGTGTATGGAACACGAGGGAACAAAATATGTGAGATTTAATGATAATAACCTGGATTTCAACACCCATATACTTCATATCAATCAAAAAACACTAATTCAGACAGGAATTGAGAAAATTAGGGAAATCAAGCAAATCTGGGATATGCAGATATACACAAGGGATGAATTAACAGAGTTAGTTGAGGAAGTGGGTTTTGAGGTAGTATCTGTTGTTAATCTTGAAGGAGAGACATTCGATAACAACATGTTTGTGGTAATGATAGCTCAGAAACCATAATAATGGGTTCTTTTTAGTCCAAATTACTAAAAAACCATTAATTGTTATTGAAATTATCTCCAATTGCTTTATTTGTTTAAAACGAAAGAATTAGTTTGATTTATAATTGTATAGTGAATCCTGAAATTATTTAATCAAAGAGTTTTCTCAAATGCAGCAAATCTGTCATCGTACTCGCCTGCAGTGACTTTCTTTGCGATCTCACGGGGCTGCTCTCCCTCACAGGTGAGACCCATTGAGGTCATGGTTCCCAAAACTTCTTTGGTTGCTGATTTTATGTTGTAAGCAAGCATGTCTCCAATTTTTGCATGACCTACCCTCATGATCTGTTCTAGCTTTGCATCCTTGATCATATCTTTACCTGGTTCCTGGGATCCCTTGGGAATTCCTAATTCATTGAGAACCAAGGCAGATGCAGGTGGTAGACCCACTTCTATGGTATATTTTCGGGTTGTTTTGTTAACTATGACATTTACAGGAACTTTCATACCCTTGAAGGCCATTGTTTGTTTGTTTATATCGGATACTACTTGTCCCAAATTAAGTCCTAATGGGCCAAGAGCGGGAGCGAGTGATCCTCCAGCTTTTGTCTCACCAGCGTCACATAAGAGTGAGACGGTATCAAATTCACTAGACATATTCTGATATTTGATGTTTTTATTTTTAAACTATCGTTAGTTACGACTTTCGATGATTATTTTTGATTAGGATTATTTTTTCATCTCGTCGAGTAATTTCTGACGTAGGCCCGCAATGGAGGTGGATCTCACCTTATCGGGATTGATCTTATCTTTAGGAGTTCTTGTGGTCTTCTCTGTTTGTACATACTTATCAATATTCTCCTGTGACTCTGCTAACTTCCTCTTGTACTCGTTCAAATCCTGGGTGTACTCATCCTCAGTGATTTCTCCTTCAAGATATTGGTTGTATCTTTTGGTCACCCATTCATATAACTCATTTACATCTTCAGTCATCTTATTAAATTAGATAAATGTTTCATTATCTATAATGATTTTGGTTAATTAGTAAAATTGTTACCTAAGGAAAAAAGAATCATATGAAATTAGTTAGATCGAGTCCAGTTTTTTGAGTACTTCAAGATACTCGTCCTTTTTCTTAGTTTTACCAGTTTTCTTTGGTTTCTCAGCACCTGGTAATTCAGGTAACACTGTTTTGGCAGGTTTTTCCTCATCTGGATGATCGTATTTTGATTTGGGCGCCTCCGGTATTAAAGGCCCATCTCTTGGTTTGGGTATACTTTTATCAGGTTTTTTCTCTGGTGTTTCAACCACTACTTCCTCTGATGGTCTAGCACTTGGAATTGCAGTCAAATCAGGAGTTGAGGGTTTATCAGGAACAGGAATACTGGATTTTGGCTTAGCTGTTGGAATATCAACAACTGGAGGGGTTTCGGGGAGTTCTTCAGTTGTTTGAATTGTATCCTTCATACTCTCAATAATCTCAGGAGAAATTGAACCAGTTGGTTTTGGTTCCTCTTCCTCAATATTACTTTGTTTGAGCAACTCCACATGTGCCTTTTTAATACTGATAAGATCTTTTTGCAGGATGTTGATAGTGCTCTCCAATTCCGATATCTTATCTGTTAATTCCTTTATTGAAGCATCATAAAGACTTGTATCAACTTCCTGTGGACCAGACATTTTCATCTGGATAGCCTGAATTTTATCATTTTGTGTACCGATATTGGCATCAACTTCATCGAACTTGGATTGTACCTTTAATTTGGTTCTCTCCAGATTTTTAGCAAGTTTTTTTATTGCCTCAGTAAACTGTTCATTCACTCTGCTCATGTTACAGCAATATTGTATAAAGGATACTGTTATATAAACTATTCAGCAATGAGGTATTGTTTAAGGTAAAAATAATTGATTGCAAATCTAATTAGCAAACTAAATATTGAAAACAATCTAAATATTAAAAAACAATCTTGAGCATTGGAATTATAAGAGGATTATATAACAGATGACAAATTCTAGAAAAAGTCCCAACGGACAATTTGCAGCAAGAAAGCTACAAAGAAAACGTCAACATTTCAGATGGCGTGATAAGAATTATTTAAGACGCACACTCGGTCTAGACCGAAAATCAGATCCTTTTGAGGGTGCACCTCAAGCAAAGGGTATTGTTCTTGACAAATATGGTGTTGGTTCTAAACAACCCAATTCAGCACTGAGAAAATGTGTTAGAGTTCAACTGGTCAAGAATGGTAAGCAAATTGGTGCCTATGTTCCACATGATGGTGGACTGCTGTATATCGATATCCATGATGAGGTAATCATTGAGGGTATAGGAGGATCCGGTGGTGGTGCCATGGGAGATATCCCCGGTATCAAGTGGCGTGTAACCAAGGTTAATGGTGCCTCATTAGCTGAGATGGTAACTGGTAGAAAAGAAAAACCTGCAAGATAAATATTAGAAAAAAAACTGGAAATTCATTTGCAATTTTGTCATAGGCAATTATATACTCTTTTTTAAGGTGATTATCCTATTATAATTAGCTATGTTAGACGATGCAATATTATCAAGAGAGGCAGCATTAATTTTTCAGTATTGTTTAGGTTTTGAACCCGCTGGAGGAAAACTTACCCAGTGGAAGGGATATTCTACGGATGCACAGGGATCTATCAAGGAATTAACAATTATTATACCCAATAAATTTCCGGAACTACCTCCCCAGGCCTATTTACCAGATGGTACTCAACACCCCTCAGTAGCAGATAAGGGTCAGGTGATGACAAAATCAATCACAAGATGGCGTTCATCCATGCATGTCTATCAGGTGATTAAGGAGGCACAAAGTGTAATCAGAACAGGAGCCTTCAGAAATGGACAAGTCACAGCAAGCTCCGATCATCATAGTGATGCATTGAAACGCCAGATTGGATCTCTTAAGGGTCAGTTAAATTCCAAAAAGTCTGAATTTCAACAATTAAAAGATCAGCCAGTAAACATACCTGATAAAGAACAGACTCAAAAGGAGATTGCTGAGGAGAGTATGCTCAATATAGAAAATGATCTCTATGAATTGGAAGAAAGCTTTGACTCACTCGAAATTGATAGTATAGTCTTTGCCAAGAAATTTATCAAATTACAAAAAAGATATCATATGTTCAAAAGTACAACTAACTAGCTTAACACCTCTTGATATTGTATTTTAACTAATTAGGTTTAATTGGTAGCTGCTTTTTCTTTTGCGTATTTTCTATACATTGGTTCAATTGTCAGATCAACAGCACCTGTTCCAAGAGCAATTTCCTGACCAACCATTACATTCTCAATTATTCCCACCAGTTCATCTGCCTCTCCCTGAATTGATGCTTCAAGTAAATGTTTCACAGTGACCTCGAATGCTGCACGAACCAGTACGGAACTGTTCTCACCGGAGATACCATGTCGACCAATCTGTCTGATATCACCAGAAAAGGTCATGAGATCTGCAACCAACATTAGATGTCTTGTGTCAAGATCAAGTCCCTGCTTATCCATCACCTTTTTGGCTTCTATCAGAATTGCATTTCTAGCGGCTTCAATACCAAGAGTAGTTGCAATTTCATGAATGTGATTGGTGGTCGATCTTTGTGGATCAACACCAGGTATCCTTAATAGTTGCATGAAGTTACTACCCTCAGACAGGATCTTGTACTCATCCTTGTCTGGATAATCGGGATGTTTTTCCAATTTCTTACGTAGCAGTACTCGTTTAACACCCTTAAGTCCCTTGATTGGAACGTTTCTAATCTTCTCAGCCAGTTTTTGTAGCTCAGATAGATCTGGATCCTCTTTATCCATGGTTACATGGATCTGATCGTTTTCCAGGACTATTTTCAGTGAGGATCTTCGGAATTCAATTTTTGCCTTGACCTCTTCAGGTGTAATTCCCTTGTCTTTGAGAAGACCTGAGTCAAGTATAATGATAACCTCATTATTGTACTGGTCAATCTCGACCGACCTTGCAATGGAGATTACAGTGGTCAACTCAATATTCTGGGCGACTTTCTTGGCCATCTCCTTGTCAAAGGCAAATTCAGGTATGAGGGCAACATCCATTGTCGGAGTTGCGGGATTTCTTCTTGCATCCACAATCTCAATCAACCGTGGTAGACCAAGAGTTACGTTCATCTCACGCACACCTGCAAAATGGAAAGTACGAAGCGTCATCTGAGTTCCTGGTTCACCAATAGATTGGGCACCAACCATACCGACAGCAGATCCAGGATCAATTTGAGCAAATTTGTAACTTCTATCAATATCAGAGAGAATATTCTCAAATTTCTCAGCAGTGAGATATGTTTTCCCACTAGGATCCTCATTTCTTGTCTCTGCAATTTTTATTGCTCTTTTATACAATTTTTCCTCTAATTCTTCAAGAATTTTAGCTGGAACGGAGTAAGCCACTCTATTCTCAACCATATCAGTTATACGATTGTTTAATTGTTTGGTCGTTAGATATTTCTGTGCCATTAATAATTCACCCAGCTAGAGTAGAAAAAGAATACAAAACTCTGCAAACTTTAATGTTTTCAAGTCGTTTATCAAAGCTTCGTTTATCTCCTAATTGATACTACATATTCGTTGATAAAACAATTATCTTAGTGCAAATTTATTTTCACTCTATAAAATCAATAATATCTCCTAATTTTTATTTACTATTATAATAATTAATCAACTGACTATATCTCATAGCTCCATAAGATTGTATCTGAAGCCTTAACAATATAAGAATTTGCTGCAATATTGGCCTGCTGACCATTTATATAATATATCCAATAGTGATTGCTCAGATTTTGATTACTCCAAACATTGTTGATTGCATCGATATATACCAAAGACCCATAATTGCTGTAATTAACAGTTGCGACTACTAATAGTGCATCGAATACTGAATTTGATGAACTTATATTCAAATCTTGATATATACTGGTGGTTAAATTGGCAAATTCAATATTCATGCTTATTGATATGGTCCCAGTTATGTCATCATCCTGTATCTCCTCTGTTTGATAATACTGAACCATACTTGTAACTAGTAGAGCAATAATAGCTATTGATATAATGGTTAGTACAACTGATTGTGATCTCGTTCTCCTGTTGAGAGCTAAAATACCCGTACCAGAATAGCTTCTTGTTGTAAATTGTTGTACTATATCCTCTGTGATGTCAATAAATCGCTCGTATCTCAAACTAAGTACAGGAATGATGCTGTCAAGAAATTTTGGGAGATAGGCAAACAATACTGAATTACTAATTGTATGTAGCAATGTGAAATAAATGCCAAATATAAATGTGGTAAGAATTATAGTGAAGAAATCATTCAATTGTCCTATGAAAAAGAAAGCATAGGGAATCGTAACCAATATGTCAAATATTAAGGTGGAAATCAAACCGAAGGCTGCAAACTCCAGGGGAGAGGAGATCTTCATTCTTTTTGCAGATATTCCTAATGAAGTGACTAATAACCAGGCAACCAATTTAAACAGAAATGTGATACCTGAGAAGGCGAAAATAATTGAGGCCAGTATCTCCCATGTTAATATTAGTGTGAGAGTTGTGGCAAATGCAAACCTTTTGTTAAACAGGTAACCCACAAAGAATGCAGTGAAGGTAATCGTCTCAACATTTGGAATTAAGATCAGTAATAGGCTACTCCCAACTGCTGCTGCAGTGATCTGAATCAAAAGAGTGTACTCTTGAATTTTGCTCAATTGCTTATTTTCAAGATCTTTTGGTTCCATTTGCAAAATAAATATTGATCCTAATTTTATAGGTTTTTTGACCTATTACTTATTTTATCTTAATTTTTTAATTGATGTGATAATATTTACTCTTAATTTTTATTCATCATCATCATCGAGAACTCTATTTAGGATCATATCAACATTAACTGCTAATCCCTTGTCTGATTTTGCGGGATCAATCCCATCTTCACCGTATACAAATTGAATAATATCTCCAGCAGCATTTCGGACAGTCTGATCGAAATGACTGGAAATATCCTGCATTGCATTAACCAGTCTACGCTGCATGTAACCAGAACTTGAGGTCCTGACAGCTGTATCGACTAATCCTTCACGTCCTCCACATGCGTGGAAGAAATATTCCAAGGGTTTTAGACCCTTACGGAATGAAGAGTCGACAAATCCCTTACCCTTTGCAGAAAGATCTCCTTCCTTGAAATGGGGTAATGTTCGATTATGATATCCTCTTTTAATTCGATCTCCTCGAACTGATTGTTGACCTACGTTGGCACTCATCTGTCCAAGGTTCATCATGTTACCACGAGCACCCGTCTTGGCCATGATCACTGCTTCGTTCTCAATACCCATATATTCTGCAGATATTTCAGCAGTTTCATTACGAGCTTCTGCAAGAACATCTTGTACTTCCATCTCAAGAGTCTCTTCCAAAGTGGATCCTGGAGCTCGCTCCAACTCTCCGTTATGGAACATTTTAACCAACTCGTCTACTCGATCCTTCTTCTCGCCAAGAAGCTCATCTATTTTTATTCTACCATCAAAGGGTACATCGACATCATCAAGACCCATGGAGAAGCCCCATTTTGTGATGTATGCACTAAGCATCTTGGTAATACCATCAAGGAATCTACGGGTGGCATCTGATCCAAACTCTTTTAGAATTCTGTG
>DAOUUM010000527.1 GCA_030668165.1 Candidatus Heimdallarchaeota archaeon | reverse complement strand
TCGAATGCATGGCCTGTGAGGATGACTGTCCAGTTGTTGCAATCAAAATATATGCTATGGAATAATAAATGAATAATTGGCTTTGCGATAGGCGAATCTAAATAATAAAAACTGAATAGTACTAAATTTTGATATATTAATCAAAACAGGTTTGAATGTAAAATTTCAATACCCATTTTTACAGAGCGTTACAGCCTGTATACCGATAAGGATCAAACTCAGGGCAAATTGAACATTATTAACATTATTAATATCGATTCAAAATATTAGTTCTCTTTTTTTATTTATTTTAAAAAATTGCGTGTTTAGTATTCGTCAAAATTAAAAAGGATAACAGTCACAGGGAATCAATGAAGTTGCTATCCGGCAACTTAATGAGGAAAAGCTAAAATGGCACAAATTGATCCAGATTTTAAGGATAAACTAAGCGTAACAGCTAAGCATGAAGAGTTCGGATATTCTATTTGGGGCGAGTTCGCTCCTCCAGCCAAACTCGGTATACACGGTGACAATGTAGCCGTTGATTTCGACATATGCGTCGGTGACGGAGCCTGTGTTGACGTTTGCCCCGAAGAGGTCTACGAATGGGTAGAATATGATGGTCACGCAGCATCTGCAAAGAAAGCAGCTCCTGCAAGGCAGGAAGATTGCATCGAATGCATGGCCTGTGAGGATGACTGTCCAGTTGTAGCCATTAAAATATATGCTCTCGAATAAAAATTATAATTAAGATATACTTGAGATAAAATTTATCAAATTTTGCATTGTATATTCCAAATTGAATTTGAGAATAGATTATAAAATCTAAACTAATATAGTTAATCCAATTCTAATCAAATATGAATATCGATTTGCATTCTCATTCCACAAATTCTGATGGGATATGGTCTGTGGAGGAGATTTTAAGAGAAGCCGAACGAAAGGGGGTAGTTGCACTCTGCATATCAGATCATGATAATTTCAGAGGTAGTCTGGAGGCTAATCGAATAAATGATGGATTATTCAGTGGGTTTTTGGTACCAGGAATCGAAATTTCTGCCAAATTCGAGGATTTTAAGATACATATGCTGGCTTATCTGCCCACTTTTGATATTCCTGAGGATCATGAATTACTAATAAACCTGGACAAGATACTCCACAGCAGGGTATGGCGGATGGAGAGAATGGTGGAGAGGGCAAATGAACTGGGATTTGATATAACATTTGATGAGGTATTAAAAGAGGCTGAATTTGGCAGTGGATCAAGTAAGCAGCCAATAGATGTGATCAGTCGTCCCCATCTTGCGAGGGCAATGGTGAAAAAAGGGTTATTCACAAATATCGATGAGGTTTTTGACAGGTATCTCAATGATCATGGTCCCATGTATGTGGAACGATTCACCCTCAAACTGAAAGAATGGATTGATCTGATACACTCGCTTGGTGGTCTGGCGGTGTGGGCACATCCATTTCATGGGCACAAGAATTCAACCGCTTCTTTTGAGAAATATGCACCCAGAATTGCCAGTCATGGTATTGATGGTATAGAATTGTACTACAATTACAAGAAGAAATACGTGGTGGATGAGGAATTTTTTGAATATAATACACCATTTCTAAAAAAACTGATCCGTGAAAATAATTTACTAGTCACAGCTGGCGGTGATTTCCATTCTCCTGATGCGGGCTGTCTGGGAGAGATGAACCTTCCAGAAGAGGACTGGGATCGATTTGTCAAAGCACTAAAACCCTATTTTCTAAAATAATTAAATCTTCACTAAATCCCTATTTTCCCTAATATTTTAATCTTTTACACGTGTAATTTTTGGTCTTCTTGTCACATCATCAACCACAGATATTTTGTGCTCATCCGCATCCTCATCCTCTTCCGCAATCTCAGGTATGAATTCCCATCCCTTTAGATCAATTTCAAATTGCACATCATCAAAGCCAGGACAGCTGATCCTGAGACTAACCTTCCCCTTCTCATGCTCAATAATCTCTGGAGTGAGACATTCTTCCTTGAGTGTCTCCATCAGATGCTCGACAAAGGCCTTTGAGATCACCTCGGTATTGCTATCGAGAATTGATGTACCAATTGGACCCAGCGTGTAATGCACGGTCCTGCCCTTTCGCACCGATTCCACCAGACCTGTATCTTTTAGCCTCTGTATATGGTGTCTAATAGTATCATGATGCTGATCAAAATTCTCGGCTATCTGTGCCTGATAACACTGATCATTGTTCAGAATATATGTGAAAATCTGTCTAGT
>DAOUUM010000561.1 GCA_030668165.1 Candidatus Heimdallarchaeota archaeon | reverse complement strand
TGGATTTAGAGGTTCAATGTCAATGTATGAGGAATTGGATAGATTATCCAATCAAAAAGGTGCATTTGGTATTCCAGGATTATTATCTCTTGATTTTCTTGTGGCAATTTCTGCAGCATTAATCTCAACATTTGCATTCTCGGCAATTATTATGGAACGAAGAAGCAAGGAATTTGCCGTGCTGAGGGCAATTGGTGCAAGAAAAACACAGATTTATAAATTGGCTCTGGGTGAGAATTTCCTCATGATTGGTGCCGCAGTGATCTGGGGATCAATTATTGGAATAGGAATCACCTATCAGTTCAACGGAGTCTTCGAGGTATTCGGTATATTCCTAGGATCTGGTCCACTTGATCGGATAGTCACATTTCCGTGGCTAACGGTTACACTAATCGGTATAGCAACAACACTTGGTATGTTAATTGCAACTATGATCTCAGTTAGATCTGCAGCAAATCAAGATCTGAGCAGCGCAACGAGGGTGGTCTAAAAATGACAGAAGTAACTTTTGACAAGGATATGCTGATGAAGACCTCTGGTCTTTACTCGATTTACAAGGGCAAAGAGGGTGCAACCAATGTAGTTGCACTAAAAGGTATCAATCTTGAAATCAAGAAGGGTGAATTTGTGGCTGTTGTGGGTCCGTCTGGTAGTGGTAAGAGTACACTCTTGCGATGCATAGGTGGATTACAAAATCCCAGTGCTGGTATAATCAATTACATGGGACAGGATATAACAAAAATATCTGAGACAGATTTGGTTCCTTTCAGACGAGATACAGTCGGGTTTGTTTTTCAAGAAGGAAATCTTCTGGATACCTATTCTGGCTATCAGAATGTGGTGCGCACACTACGTTATGCAGGAATTGGTTATTCAGAGGCAAGAGAAAGAGCTGAGAACACTCTTGATCTCTTGGGATTGAAAAGCAGGATGCATGATCTACCCCATAGATTATCGGGTGGAGAACGTCAAAGGGTAGCGATTGCAAGGGCGATTGCATCAAATCCAAGACTGATCTTGGCTGATGAACCAACAGGTAACATAGATCATGCCAATACCGAGAATGTAATGGGTCTCTTCCATGATCTACATCGGGATCTTGACATGTCATTTATGATTGTTACTCACTCACAACATGTATCATCATTTGCCAGTCGTACTCTGGAATTACGTGATGGTAGGTTCATTGCAGCACATGGTGAAGATTTTGATATCACAGATCTTGAGGAATCAAGAGCAGTTATCATCAACGATGATGGTAGTCTCATTCTACCACCTGAGATGATCGGCCTACTGGGTCAGTATGGAACCCTCTGGGATTTCAAAGTTGACTTCAAGAGCGGTTCACCAAAGATAATTGCCAAACCGGAGGAAGCCATAGCACCCAAGAACTGCCCAGTTTGTAAGGCTACAGTTCCTGCAGGTGCTTTTCATTGCAAAAAATGTGGTGCAACCCTTAAAAAATAAAATAAACTAGTAACTTACAATTAAAAAATATCACAATAATCATACCTTAAATAATTATTTTTGAGCTGAATTATCTATCAAATCAAAAAGAGTAAAAATTGATCTCTTACAAGATCTATCGACCCGGCCTTCGTCATATTCACCCGAAATCAGTCAGATAATTCATTAATTGCATCAATAATTCGTTCTACATTTGGTAATACCTCATCCTCCATATTTAGATAATATGGTATTATCCCATCTGTGCATACTCTTCTAAATTTGAAATCTATTTCGTGTTCAAGCAATCTAGCTGTTATTTCACCGGCAACAAACCGAATCATACAAACTAAATTCCTTGTAATCCTTATCAATAACAATCACAGATCAAGGTTAAATAATTCCTAG
>DAOUUM010000120.1 GCA_030668165.1 Candidatus Heimdallarchaeota archaeon | reverse complement strand
TCACAGGTTCTCATGATATTGGGTCGAGACTTACAATAAATTATATCATATTAGGATTTTTGAAAATGTAAAACTGAAATTCAAATAATAATAGCTATTCAGGTTATATAGAGACTTGATTAATGTCAATTCCTTGATCAAATTCAACTCTATTACTCAAAATTCATTCCAGCTAATTCTAATACCAGTTAAATACATTTTCGACCAATTTCTCTTTTACTCAAACTTCAATCCAATACTCAATATTCATTCTAACCTATTCTTCTATTATTGAATTGTATTTTCAACATTATTTGTATCTTTTTAATTTATTATTTTAAATATAAATCAATTTATTATCTAATTTGCAGCTTCAGCTGCCAATCTGGCACGAACAGCATCAATTTTCTGATTGAACTCATTTACACGTAGATCAATGTCGTCAGGATAGTGCACCTGGAATATTCTGATGATTGGGTAATCACTTGGAAATGTATTAGGGTATGCACCACTTGAACGGAATACTTCTGTGAAGTATTCAAGAGAATTAACTGGATTCTCAGCTAATCTGCTAGCAAGACCTGACCCATCTGAAATGAAGGGTGGTGTTTGATCTCCGGAACCAATCATGTCATTTGACTTGTAAGCCATCAGATTAAACAGTAGAGAGTCATAGAACTTGTCTTGATATCCTTCTCGCTCATCGAAGTAATCATCCTCAACTATTCCAAATTCCTCTGTATACCGCTCAGAGATGCGTATCATCCAGACAGCTTTCCCAATGTCTGAACCCAGCGATACCTGACCTGCTGCCGGCACAACAAGCACATATTGTACGTTGTACTGGTACAGTAATGGTAATGCTGCTGTTTCATTGTACATCATCATGGTACCAACGACACCGATCTGTGTCGAATTGGTAGTCGCATTATCCACAAGCGTTGCCGTTTCACCCTCCGTCGAAATATAATACCCATAATCCCACCACGACATCATCACCGGCGGCTGCGTGCCATTTTCGTAACCGCTTACATCATCAGCGGTATGGGAGTAGTAACCTGTGTGCGCTCGCATCCACGCAAAGGCATCAAACCAGTCAGTGAGTGCACTATCTCGATCAGCTCCTGCTCCAACAGGTGGTGTGATCTCTGGAATTGATAGACTTGTTGCCCCTCTTCCAACACCTGCCACAACCATGATCAACAACAGGGTAAATACAATTGCATAGGATGCAAATGCATTTTGTCCTCCAATTGTTTGACCCATAGACTTCTTATCAATCTTAATTCTCTTGTGTACAATCAGTGCGTATGGTCTCAGCATACTATCAACAGCCATTGCAGTCAATATCGCAGCAGCTGGTGCCAGTAAAAGCATCAAACGAACCATTGAACCACTGAAGTAAATTGTCACTATTCCAAAGGTGAAGATAAACAGATTCTTCTCTGTTGGATTTTTAATTGCATAATATATTCCAACTGGGACAAAGAATACCAGGGTTGATAGATTAACCCATAGATTTCCCCATGCCAGTGGTAGATGCTCACTTACTGAGTCAATCAGAGGTAAATCACCTCTTGAATCTGGTAGAAGAACAGAAATAAATTTACTTCCAATTCCCTCAACATATCCTGCAATGAGTAAAATAAGCAAAGTTCCACCCAAAAGTATAGCTATTCCAATAAATGAATAGAAGATAATTCTTCTGACGGTGGCAGGTTTCATTCCTTTTGATACATTTTGAATTATACTGAATAATACCAGGAAAGGTATGAATACCAAAGGAGCCATACCCTCAACAGTAGTCAGGAAGCCTCCTCCCAATCGTGGGATGAGTATCATAAGTAAAGTGCTGACAGTAACTGTTGTGATGTATGTTCTGAGAAATCTTCCAGAAAGTTTACCAGATAGTAAGATTACCAGTGCATACAGTGGTAAGAGATCATAAGCAAACCTGAAGGCTCCCCATGATCCACCTAACATTGCCATGGATAATCCAGCCATGATTGCAGATCTATTACTATCACGATTCAAGGCTCTCATGAAGTAATAAAATGTCATGACAGTAAATAGAACCCCCACCGATTCATTATCCACAAATCCCGCAATACTCCGTGATAAATATGCTGGGATCGCGACCATGATCAGTGCGGCAATAAGACCAGCCCTCGCTGAGATTGTCTCCTTGGCCAGTAAATATGTGTAATATACTCCTATGGTTCCAAATATTACAGGTACGAAGTAGGCAGCTACATCAACAGTTATATTGAAACCCAGGAAAATCAAGAATTTATACACTAAAGTGATTGCAATAGGAACTCCTATATACATCGAGGTGCCCATTAAACGTCCGTAAGGGTACCATGCGGTACTATCCTTCCAGAATAGAAATGCTACATATCCTTTATCTAAAATATATTCTGCAGCTTTGATCTGTATGTGAGGATCAAAAGCCTTGATTGTTGGATCCCATCCCCTCAATAGAGGAAAGAGACGTACAACAATTGCAGCGATGATTATGATGGTAAGTGCAATACCATGGGCTATGTTTTTCTTCTTGATTTCATATTCTTCAAAATGATTGATTACTGAATTTTTTAAACGATCCCACCTCTCGCTTATAAATTCATTAAAGTCGATTTCATTAGACACAATTATCACGAATCAGTAGAATTTTTTTATTATCTACTTAATCGATTTTGATTATGAATGTATAAAAAGATAAAGAAACCGATGGGAATTTATTATATGTTTAGAGAAATGATGGTTTCCTCCATCCAATTCAATATTTAATAGTTTAATTGGAAATTAGGATTTCAACTCTGTTATTAATACAGATATTGTTAATAACTTTATTATGATTTATCATTGCACTATATTACATGGAAACTGAAATTTTGGAAGCTTTATGTAATGATTGGTTAGCAGCATGGACTGGTAATAATCCCGAAAAATTGATTAGTTTTTATGCAGTAGACGCATATTATCAGGATCCAGCTAATCCAAAAGGTATATCTGAACAGGAACACCTTCTTAACTATTTGAAAAAATTATTGGCTAGGAATCCAAAGTGGAAATGGGAATTAGTTGAGCTCTTTCCCACCAAACAGGGATTTAATCTCAAATGGAAAGCAATCATTCCTACAGCAAATAGGCAAATTGTAGAATTTGGGATGGATATAGTGGAACTCGATTCTGATAAAAGAAAAATCATCCGGAATGAGGTATATTTCGATCCAACTCAATTACTTTCGGCTCTAAACTGATATTCTGGGGGATAATTTGGATTTCATTTTATGTTGAGGTCTGAGTTTAATATTTTGATTCCATATTAATAATAAATTCTGTCTATGATGCGAATTATTTTTAGTTAGTGTTTTTCTGATCAGTTCAGAGTGAGTTCTACAGAAATTTTGAACGTTTCAACTACCAGAATGGTACTTCTTGAGCTAAAAACTAAGATTAAGCTTGCCACGCATGGTCATGATTTGTTAAAAGAGAAGGTAGATGCCCTTATTATTGAGTTCTATAATGTGTTGGATGAGATCAAGTCGGCTCAATCTGAATCAGAGGAAGCTCTGGATGTTGCACACGAGCAATTAAAATTGGCAAGTTTGAAGATGGGTATTTCCAAGTTGAAAGAAATTGGTTTTTCTGCACCTCATACTCTGACTTTAAATGCTTCTACCAAGAGTATCATGGGTGTCAAGACACCTAAACTGGCTCTTGAGAGAAAAATCTTAAAAATGCCATTTTATGGTTCTGAATTCACATCAATTACACTTGATAATGCGATTTCAGCTTTTCGTGAGTACATCTACTCGGTAACGAATCTAGCTGAAAAACTTGCTACCTTGCAAAAATTATCATATGAGATTTCCTCAACCAAGCGGAGAGTAAATGCACTTAATTATATTATTATTCCCCGTCTTACAAATACTGCTAGGTTCATTGATCTCTCGCTAGAAGAAGAGGAGAGAGAGAATTTCAGCAGGATGAAGGTAATCAAAAAGAAACTTAATCTGAAGAAGGAAATAAAAATGACAGGTGAAACAAATGAGTGAGACAAGTATTTTCTACAAAGGAATTGGAGTGAACAGGGATTTCATGTCTATCGTAAGGCAATATTTCGATATATATTCAAAAGATGAGGGCTTTGGTTGGAGTTACGTTTGGCAAAGAACACACTATCGAATTCCAATTATTCATCCCATCCTGGATGAGATCAAAAGAAGGGGTAGAGCAAATAAAACCACCAGTGAACTGATGAAATTGCATCCCAGCAATTTATTCCTTAAATTTGATGATGTGCAGGGAGTGGTCTCCAATGCAATTCACAAGGAATTTCATATTATGACCGCTACTGAGGAGATTAAAATACACTTCAGAAATTATGAGGAATTTGAAGGTTTTTATAATTTTCTTAAGAGCAAAATTGCTGATAAGGTTCATTCCCGTGATGAAACCGAGATCAAACCATCTGTATACATTGAAAGCAATAATTGAAATTATTACCCACTGATACGATAATAATAAATCAAAAACTTAGGTATGATAAAAAACATCTTTATATGCACATGCTATAAATGGTACATTGTATGAATTACATTTCCGGGTTATCCCTAGGTATTGATCTATTTCTTCTCATTACCTTTGTTGGGATATCAATATATCTGGTTTCTTTATTTTTCAAATGGAAGGAGGGATCTATTGGCACCTGGGGTGTTGGATTGTTAATAATCTCGCTATCAATTATCTTTCATTTGATCGGTATTGCTTTTCCCGAAACAGTGGAATTCAGCTATCGGGTGGCAAAGATACTGTCCTTCATGGCATTCTCAATTCTGAGCTTTGCTCATCAGGTGGTGAGAAGAACTATGGTAGATATTATTAGCATGGGTATACAATCTCTGATTACTGGTATTTTAATATCCCTTATCATCTTCGATATTGATCTGGGCTTTGCCAGTGGACTTACTTATATTGCAAGAGATACTGGTTTTACCTCTTATGATATTATCTTACTGATCTACTCACTCATTTTTTACCTTAATATAAGCAGAGATTCTGAAATTATATACCAGGCATCTGTTAAGCACGAGAATATCCCATTCCTGAAGACCAAGGGTATAACTCATCTTATCAGCTGGCAATTTTTCGGTGTTGGATTTATATTCATCCAGTTTCTACCAAAGATCTCCGAGCTCAGTTCGATCATGCCTGTTTATTTTATACTGCCTCTAATTCTATTGATGGTTCCGATATTAACTCTGGGATCTAAACCATTTGAATGGACCCGAGAGGGTTATGAACCACTTTTACTTTTATTAATGGATCAACATGGTAATATATCATTCTCATGGATCAAGGAGAGCACCTCCTTGTTATTACTGGAGGGGAGTGTAATCTCAACGATAATCCAGATGTTTGATAATCTGGTTGGTGAGGATACACAGAGCATCAAGGTAGATTTTGAGAATTCAGCGCTTTATGTTGAGACAAGCAACAATTATCGATCCCTATTGATAACAACGGGATCACATCCCTCCTATCATGCAATGTTAGAGAAAATTCACACAATTTTGGTGACTGCAATTGTTATGCCATCTGAATTTGGGATTCCTGGTTACTCAATACCAGATGAGTTGAAGTGGCTTTTGAAACAATTGCTTCCCGAGGGTGATCTTAATCTAAATCAAGAAACTGATTTGCAGGGAATTTTTAACTAGGGGCAAAGAATTCCACCCTCATATGGATGACAAATTGGGAAATTAAGTTCTAAAAAATAATAACTTGATATATTATATGGTATGATCTGATTATATTTAAAATAATAACTTATTATCATGATTTTATGTGGTTTTGGTACGATACTGCCCCAGATTTGTGGATTAAAATCCTTGTCTTCCTAGGAGTACTGGTTGCAGTTTGGTTTATCGGATTTATGATAAAAAGATATATCAAACGTGTTGGGGAAAAAGTCGGTTCAGAAGTAAACAATGGACTTATGCTTGGAATAAGTATAGTACAAGCATTAGTGATAATTGTCTTGACAACAATAATATTTGATATTGATCCTGCAGCTATTTTGGGAATGTCGGCTCTCTTCGGTACCGGTATAGGTTTTGCCATGTCTGTGGTTATCGGTAACACTGTGGCTGGTTTCTATCTCATAGCAGTTCGTCCCTTTGGCATAGGTGATCTGATCCAGGTCAAAGGTACAGAGGGTATAGTGATGGAGATTGGTTTGAACTATTCCAAATTACTTGCACTGGATGAATCAGTAATCATAATTCCAAATAAAAGTCTCCTTGATGCTAATCTCATCAACTGTTCCATACAGATCAAAGATCTTGAGGAAAACGCGGAAAGGGGATTTGAATTGGGTTTTCAAACCCTTAAGAAAGATATATTGGATATGCAGGAAAAATCAAGCAAATCCAAGAAATTAAGGGATGAAATGATGAAAGAGATCATTGGAGGAAAGGAAATTGTAAGATTTCCATTCACTGTTCAGCTCAAATTAAATATTATTTCTCCAGACATTCCCCTAGCCACTGTGAATAGGCGGATGAAGAACTTAAATACCAGGTGGGACAAAAAACTTGGCTATAAACCCAGATATTTCTTCAATAAATACATATTCAGACAGGATATGAGGGTAGTTATCGTGGTGGATAATCCCCATCAAATACTTGATGTGCAACCTCAATATCTTGAGGATCTTTATGTCACGGTCTTCGAGGAATTACAGGCAGTTAAGCCGAAACCTAAGGCTACAGGAGGTAAGAAATAATGGCAGATCCTATTATATGGGATTGGGATTACCTGTATTTTCTTATTGCCGTGATTCTAATCTTCATATTGCAGAGAATTGTTTTGTCAACAATTCGAAAAACTGTTGAGAGGAATTCTCTCCCAGCGGATTTGGTCAATGGATTACGTGTTTTTACGAGATTTGGTGTGGCATTACTAATACTATATTCTGCAGTAATAATACTTGAAATTGGTAACGATGCAGTTCTGAGTCTTTCAATATTTTTGGGGTCCATGGTGTCATTTGCATCCATACACACCATTCAAAATTTTGTATCTGGTTTTTACATAATCATTACCAAGCCAATCAAAGTAAATGATTTTGTCAAAATTGGTAATTCCGAGGGTGTGGTCACTGAGATCTCACTAAATTACACAACACTACTCAATTTTGAGGGAGTGATAGAATCGATACCCAACAAGAAAATTATCAGTTCGATAATAATAAATTATGATAAAAAAGTGAATCCCATGGTTTCGCAACTGGAAAGACTATCATGGACTGACAAGGTGATGAAAACTTTAGATGATGATCAGGAGGTCACACATTACACCTTTATCTGGGGTGCTCCATTAATAGATCTAAAGCAGATGAAGGCCAAATTTGAAAAGATTTGTAAGAAATACGAGAGTGTTTTTGGTTATCTTCCTGAATATATACCATACACGATTAATCACCGTTTTGAATATACTTTCATTTTGAGAGCAAAGGATCCAATTACTATACTAAAGAACAAAACTAATTTCCTAGATGATATTGCAGCCCAGTTTCACTGATACAATTGATATACGACACAAAACGTTTTACATGACAAAATCTGTCATGTACTCTGAAAACAGAGTCTGTCAGGGTTTTGTGGACCTGACAAGGTAAATAGCCGCATTTTTATGTGTATTTACCAGTTTATTGCACCTTAAGCAGGGTGCGATGTCATATTGATTTTTCAATATATCTCTTTTCAGAGTTCCACCACAATCCACATGTATTCTTGATGAGTTGTAAGGGGACACTTTTTGCAATTTCACATCTTTATTAGTGAATTTCCTAATTGCGAATACCTCTCTTGCATACAGAGATTCTTCATCTG
>DAOUUM010000576.1 GCA_030668165.1 Candidatus Heimdallarchaeota archaeon | reverse complement strand
TAATGGCTGATCGTAAATTTAGATTGCCGTGGATACCTTTTATCAAAAGGCCTAATTTCAAGTTTTACAAGGTACGATTTACTATTCCCACAAGAATAGATCTCAAAATCGTGTACCTTATAATCTATCTCACCATCTTCTACATTTTTGCTGGAGGAGTATATGGTCTCGTCAATGAGAACACACCTGCTTTTGGTTTGGATCCTGAGACTGGAGGACCTCAATTCTTCTATCCGAGTCCCGATAGACAATACCTAGTTGAGGGAATAGCAGCTGCACTTGTCATATTCATGGGTGCAACTGGTATTTACCTGCTGGGACAGGCAACATCTGATCCTCACGATACTGGTAGAGCATCAACTTATCAGATAATTGGTGCAATTCTCATTATAATTGCGTTCATTATGATAGCAAGTATGTTTAAATGCAAAATCAATCCTGGAACTTGTTAATAAATAGTGTAAATGGAGTCTCAACTCACACAACTCGTAAACCAAAAAAAGCTCATAATGAGCACTCACAAAATCCAACATTTACCAGTGTAATACAGGGTTTGAATGACTGAATTAGAAATCTTCACAATCTCCCTCAGTGATCAACCGATTTTTGATTGCTAGATAAGACGAGATCCTCTCAATTTCCTGCCAGTCTTCTAGAACATATTCATTAATAAATTCCAAATTACCTGAAATCTTGTATGTTAGATAATTAACTATACCCTCTCGATTGGGTTCACAAGATTGGATTGAATGTAACAACTCATGAATTATTGTATCCATGTTGTCCCCCTTTCCGTACAGCACCCAGATCTGTTTAGATAATTGAAAATATTTACCAATCACAAACGGAAGGTAGTACCTAATTATTCTTTGGATATCATTCTCTAAATAATGGAGTTGTCTTAGTTCATCAATAATTGCATTATCTAATTCTTCCCTACTGGCAAGATATACTGGGCACTTAAGATCTGAATATGATATATTAAGCTCTCTAGCTACAACTCTTTTAGCCTTATCAACCATTACTTCTAATTCTCTGCTGGTCCACGTCACTATTTACTCCCTCTTTACGGTCTACCTATTTTTTAATTCTCTCGATGAAATTAAGACTCAGCGAGGATATTTGCTTTGAAAATGATCCATGCAATAGAGGTTCATATAGTAATACCAGTTCCTGAAATTCCACCTCTGCAAGATCTACCTTTCCCTGTTTCAATAATTGTATAATCTGATAGATCTGAGAATTCACTGACTCCACAATTTTGATATGATAAGCTTCTTTCATTAATTTTGCAAAAGGAGTATCGGATAAGGTATATATACCCCGTGATGGTGTGTGGACAATATTGTGTGAAATCAGATTATTGAGGGTGTTATGTACCTGACTCTTACTCACTTTTGATTTGATCACCAAATCCTGCACTGAGAGAGAAGAC
>DAOUUM010000461.1 GCA_030668165.1 Candidatus Heimdallarchaeota archaeon | reverse complement strand
GCCAAATATTGAGAATCCAACATATAGATCCAGATCCATGCCAAAAATAGAACCACTGTATCCAGATATCAAAAATCCCACAATTATCGGTCCCACAAACTGTGAAAAACTCTGCAAACTTGCACCCTTACCCATGCTTTCAGTTCTATGCTGTCCCTCTCTGGTGATATCTACAAATAGAGTGGATGTACCAACGCGTCCGAGACCAAAACCAATTGTGGAAATCATCTGGGCAATTATAACTGCAAATATTGAGTCCCCACTTAGTGTAACTACAAATAAATAGGTACCAACGGCAAATAACAGGAAACTGATTGCAATTGTTTGTTTTCTTCCTTTGAGATCTGAGAGGAATCCAGCAAATAAATATGGTAGAGCCATGGATAGTGCCTGAAATAAAAATAGGAGTGCATAATCTTCCAAATCCCATCCAAAATGAAGCAGAGCAATGGGGACTAAAAATCGGTGGACTCCCTGTAATAATCCAGAAAACCCTGAAAAAGCAATCACAGTATTAACTGCTTTGGACCCATCCATAATGGTTGATAATTTAAGCCTGTTTAATTATTTGTTTTATCCTAAATTAAAATTTGTTAAATCTGATTGATTATGCATCTAATTACTATTTCAATTATCCTTATTATATTAGATTGTTACGTTCTTCCATTTGAGGATTTTTGTTCAGTCACAATCTAGATTTTTTCACTATTATTTTTACGTGATAATTTGTAAAATGTCCAGCGTACCTTGATTTTGGCTATGAATAATATGATCCTTTTCTTCAACTTCTTCATCATTCTATAATTTACTAACTTAACTGGTATTTAAAAAACTATTTTGATAAAAGTAAATTAAATCGACTTGTGGATAGTTTGATTATTGATTTAGTGAGAATTGAGATAAGAGATCGCAGATCCAGCAAGAGTGGCTGCACCCATGTACAGAACTTCCTCATCAATATCAAAGGTACTTGAATGATTGGGTGCGATAAATCCCTTATCCTTATTGGTTGTGGACATCCAAAACATTGCAACAGGTATCTTACCTCTTAACGAGAATTCAAAGAAATCCTCTGCTCCCAGAACTGGTTTTTCCTGCTCAATCAGATTATCTGCATCAAATAATTCGGTGTATGTCTTTCGGATGTGATCATTTATTTCTTTTGCATTCACACCAACACCATAACCTTTGATAATTTTAACCTCAGCTGATCCTCCATGTGCCTTGGCTATTCCATCACAGAATTTGGGTAGAGCCTCTTTTATCTTGCCTCTTACCTCCTCATTGAGAGTTCTCAGAGTACAGTCCATCTGGGCAGTATCAGACACAATATTGTACCTGGTTCCTCCATCAATCTTACCAACTGTGAATACAACTGGTTCGACGGGATCAATAAATCTGGTCAACCAACCCTGGATTGAGGTTGTTATCTGGGCTGCGATATGAACAGGATCCACTCCCTCATGTGGGGCTGAAGCATGACATGATTCACCAATAACCTTGATATAAATCTCATCACTTGAACCAGTAAATGGTCCATCTTTTACTCCTATCTGACCACCACCATCGAGGAAATTACCGACGTGAAGTGATATGGCTGCATCGATGTGGGGATTGTTTGGATCTCCAATGGCACCAGCCTTGATCATGGGTACAGCTCCACCACTACCAGGACCCTCTTCAGCTGGTTGGAATAGGAGATCTACTGTCCCTTTAAAATCATCCTTGTGATTATTTATTAGTTCTGTAACACCGAGCAATCCCGCGATATGGGCATCATGACCACAGGCATGCATCTTACCCTCAATCTGGGATTTGTAGGGAACATCATTTTCCTCAACAATTGGTAGTGCATCAATATCAGCTCTAATCATTATTCTCTTGCCCTCACCATTGCCCTTTATTGTGGCAACAACTCCTGTCTCGGCAAACCCCTTGTACCCAACACCTATCTTATCAAGTATAGATTTGATATACTTAGATGTCTCAAATTCTTCAAATCCAAGCTCTGGGTTCATATGAATATGACGCCTGTACTCGATGATCTTGTCTTCAATGGCTTTTGCTTCTTCTCCAAGGTTCATATACGAGAATAGAAATTGATTGAGTTAAATGTTTACATTTCGGTAAAACTTTTTCGCAATTCGGGAGTATGTAAATAGTACCAACTAGATTTCTTGAACCAGATCATATGCAGAATGTGTGGCAGTGAGTGCATTTCCAACCTTGGCAGCATCGCCTATGAGGTGATATTTTATCTTACCTTCCAGTTGTGATGCTAATTTATTATTAGATCTCATTCCTATGGTAATTATTAAATCGTTAAAATTATCAATGGTATGGATTTCACCATCCTTTTCATAGTAAAGCACACCGTTCTCAACCTTGATAACCTTGGAACTGGTCAGAATATCCACATTCTTAAGTTCCTTCATGGTCATCTTCTTGCTTATGGGATTCATATCCCTGGCTATCTCGTCAAGCATTTCCACAATAAATATCTCATTTTCAAATTCGGATAACCATGCAGCAATCTCAATACCAATCATTCCACCACCAACAATAACAACACTTCTATTTCTCAAAAATTCTCCCTGGAGGACCTCCGCCCACTTGTAATCCATATCGCAGGGAAAGGGTGCCTGAATGGGAGTGGAACCTGTGGCCAGAACGACCTCATCAAAATTTCCAATTAAATCACGGGCTTTTACATTTATAACAACCAGTATAT
>DAOUUM010000036.1 GCA_030668165.1 Candidatus Heimdallarchaeota archaeon | reverse complement strand
TTTAGTCTCTCAGAAACTGAAAAAAGTGAGGTAGAAGATGGGGAGATGAATACCTCAACATTATATTTTTTCAATTCATTAGCAATTTCATTAGCTGTTGAGATTGAATCAGTTATTTTTGGTATCTGCATTTTCCAGTTTCCACCAATCACATATTTTCTCATAATTGGATATTAAATCCAATAAATAAAATTCAATCGGTTTTTCAAATATCAAATCGAGTGCACATAGATTATTTTCGATAGATAATTCCAATTGAAATGACAAAGTATTATCTACACACGGGTCTTGTTTGATTCAAGTTGAAACTACTACCAAACACGATAGAAGGCCTAATATTTGGCTTATCCAATTTTGATGGAATTGAGACAGATATAAGGCTCACCAAGGATGAGGATCTTGTCCTTTACCACGATCCGGTATTGACAAGTGGCGAGGTTATCAGGGAGTTAACCCTGGAACAATTAAAGAAGAAAGGAGTTCCCTCCCTATTGGAATTTCTGACCAATGAAAAAATACCCAATTTTATGTCAAAGGGAAGAGTTATGTGGATTGAATTCAAATCTGATTGTAGAAGAGGATGGCCTGTTAAGGCACAAATTGCGGATATTGTGTATTCTAAATTTGCGAAAATTATTGATCAAGCGGATATTTCACCATCAAATATCAAGATATTATCTTTTTACAAGGAATTACTTGCACCAGTTGTAATCGATGACCGTTTTCAAGCCTATCCGATCACTCCTTATGTCAATGAATGTAATCAAAAATTGATATATCCAGGTGGCTTACCAAGAATACTCATGAAATCTCTGAAATGGCATGTGAAAAATGCAGTTAACGAGAATTATAAGGGGGTATTATTTGCCAAACAATATTTACTTGGTATTTTTAGTTTGAGACATCCAAAATATGACAAAATTGTTGAGTTGATTGATGAAACGGGAATTGAGCTAGGTACCAACTTGGGTAGTATTGAACGAGAGGCTGATTTTCCTAGGCTTCATAGATTCTCAGATGAGACAGGAAAATATCCTAGACATGCCAAAAAGGGTGAGGGGTTAATCATTGCTCATCGTGGAACCGGTACAAAGGGCATTGAAATAACAGAAAAATAAAAGATTTTATACGGTAAAAGAAATATTGAACTTTAACAATATTCAAAAATGGAGATTGATCATTGTATTTGTGGATTCTGCATTTTTTGATAAAGAAAGCTGGAAAAGAGCTCTCAAACCTGCAATTAGAGTATTTGTATATACTACCATGATCTATGTACCAGTATACATTATAAGTCTAATACTGGCATACCTAATTCAAATATTGACTGGAGATGTAAACACTGCGTCTGTTGTATCGGGATATTTCTTAGTAGTCTTCGTTATGTTTGGTTTTGTTATTTCCATATTCAAGGTATTCGAAGAACAGAGGCCTGGAGAAATCCAATTTGACATGTCTTAATACTTATTATTTAGGTCAAGAAATTATGATTCTAATAGAAAATGATTGAATAAAATGAAGAATGTAGTGGATGTAAACAAAACTACTTTAATTACCTTGACATCAATGAGTTGGTAGAAACCAAGGTTTCTGTCAAAAGATTAAGTCAACCCGCGGGTAACACTAGGTGGGGAGCTAGGGCCTCCCTTGTAACGGAAACATGCTCTCTATCCGGCCAATGAGGTGTCTGCGGTGGCAAACCAATGTTTGATATGACAGTTTTCAAGGTGTTGAAGCATGGCCCCTATAAACGGGGTCGTAGTGGAGTTGGTTTTCGTAGGGAAGCTATGCACCACCTCATCGGCCAATGGCTCAGGTCAGGAATGGAGCAAGCCAGCTGGGCGATTTCGTGCTATAGAATAGCTGTGTGGAGCTGCGATCACAATACTTGAGAATATTGGCCCATCAAGTTCATCCGTGCCTAGAGTGGGTTGGCATCTTTTATTATTACTGCGTTTTATTCTTTTCTTTTATTATTTTCCAAATATATTGACAACATGATGAGTAGCAAATCCCGATAAATTCTGAGTCAATCCAATCTCCACATCGTTCACCTGTCTTTTTCCAGATTGTCCCCTGAGTTGAGAGACAATCTCTGTTATCTGGGCAAGTCCTGTGGCCCCAATTGGATGACCTTTGGCTTTCAAGCCACCAGAAGTGTTGATTGGTAGACTTCCATCAAGATGTGATTCTCCATCCTCAATGAATTTTCCACCCATTCCTTTAGCTGTAAATCCCAGATCTTCATACTCAATTATCTCTGCGATGGAGAAGCAATCATGTGTCTCTGCAACTTGTATATCCGATGGAGATAATTCTGCCATCCTGTAAGCAGAATTTGCAGCCTGTTTCAGTGCTTTCCATTCTGTGATTGATGACATATTGGATATCCCCATGGATGGCTCTATGCCCTGAGCAGTACCCAGGATTTTGATTGGCTGATCAGTAAATTTTCTTGCAATCTCAGATTTTGTCAGAATCACCGCAGATGCACCATCACTTATCGGAGAGCAATCAAAGAGATTGAGTGGTTCAGATACCATTCTTGAATTCATTGCCTTCTCCAATGTGATCTCTCCCATCTCATAAAAATGAGCCTTTGGATTTTTGGCACCATTGTGATGGTTTTTCACAGCTACCATCGACATCTGTTCCTTGGTTGTACCATGCTCCTTCATGTGCTGATTAGCAATGAGAGCAAATCCGGAATAAGCTGTGATCCCATGAATCGATTCATATTCCACATCAGGCACAATGCACAACCCTTTGGATGCAGCTTTCATATTCTGTGTCATTTTCTCTATACCCATTACCAACACCATATCGGCCAGACCGGATTTTATCGCCATCCAACCCTGTCTGAAGGCTACAGAACCGGATGAACATGCCATTTCTACTCTTGAAATCAAAGATGGGGTTGCTCCCACCACCTGAGCGGCTAGATTGGCAACATTGGCCTGATCATTCAACAGTTCAGGTTGACCGGCTGCCACAAATAAGCCATCGAAATTGTTAGGCAAAATCTCAGTATCTATGGTCCTTAGAACCTCAGCTACACTTTCTGCCATGAGCTCCCTGTAGGACACGTCCTGCCGATTACCAAATTTAGTGACTCCTGCCCCAATTATTGAAACGTCTGTCATTATTCAGTTCAGTTCTAGAAAATCAATAAGGATATCGCACACCAAATACAAAATTATTGTATTTTGAAATTCATTTGCGATAACTAGGATAATTTCTCATAATATAGGGATGAAAGACCATGGCAGGAATATCCTGCCATTTGGAATCCACCCAAGCATCAAAATCCTTGAGTCTTTTAAATTCTTCATCAAATTCTTCTTTCACCACCCATTCGGTAAAATTGTCAAATAATACCTTTTCATATCTTCTAGCTGAATATACCATCAGTAGCCGGATTATGTAATCATTAAGAAAGCCCAATTCCTTGAGTTTTTCAATCCCTCTTTCATAAATGGGATAGTAGGTGTAGATTTCAATTAGTTCCAGTATTTCCTGGGTGAGATTAGATAGTAGTTTAGAATTCTCACCAATCCCCAAATTGTTCCATTGTTTTTCGGATATTGATTCAATCTTATCTGCATCGGGAAAGGCTCGGTATTCCTTATTCCAGGTCAATGGTTTTCCAAATCGTTTCATAAATTTGGAGATGGTTTCCTGGTATGATTCACTGTCCAAATTCTCTGCAATCAATCCCAGTACTAGTGTCTCGTGGACATATGAATTGGCATATAAGCGATATCCGGGATAGTTCATCAGCATATATCTGTAATCAATATCCTCCTTTGCCAGTTCTGCATTAACCTTTAATCCGTCCTCAAACCCGAATTCGTATCCTATTCTAGCAAGTACCTCAGCTCTTACTTCTTCCTTCAGATTTCGACCAGATTGTAATTCTATCTTGATGGATTTTGTTAATTTGCCTTCAAAGTTAATAATTGCAAGAATACTCTTTGAATCTACAACATAGACCCTGTAAATCATATTTTCTGTTATATTTGCATTAGTATAAAAATAGGGTTTTGGTAAGTTTAAATCAATAGAGACAGTTGTTATAATCTCATGAGATTCAACTTTTACCATGATGCTGATTAGATTATTCACATTTATTTATTTTGAATTTACAATCAGACAAGGGCACGTTTATTTATTTTGAATTTACAATCAAACAAGAATGACTAGGATCAGATTTCTATCATATTTGGTTTCAATTGCCAAAATGGAATATCTGGATCTACCATCAGAACTGAAGACTGTCGCCGAGGCAATTGAATTTGTGATTAAAACAATACCTCAACTTGAGAAATATTTGGAGGGGATTCCTGAGGTGCTATTAATAATGAATAATTCACATTTACTCTTACCTAGGGATTTGGATTTAAAAATTATGTCAGAATTAATTATTTCACCCGTTGTAAAGGGGGGTTAATTAGTCTAAGGTGGAGCTACCAAATTCACGCATCTTTCTGGATAGTTCATCAATTTGCTTATCCTTCTCTTCTAGTTGTCTCCTGAAATTACTTGTTAATTCCTCAATTTCTAGACTGTGTACTCCTCTTAATTCACTCTCAAGGGTCTCTTTTTGGGTAATCAACTCATCGTCTTTTTCTTTGATTAATTTTGTACGAAGGTTGTTGAGTTCACTTTCTTTCTCTTCATTGGATGATTCTTCCATTCGTCTGATAGCACCATCACTTTCGTTTTTCAAAGAGGAAATTTCGTCATTATGCTTTTGAATTAGCTCATTCTTAAGATTCGTTTTCTCGGTATCCAGTTCAATGGTTTGCTGGTTTCTGAGATCTCTGAGTGTGGTTTCGAAATCATCACTTTTCTTATTCATCTCAGCAACAAAACCAGCATTCAATTTGGTCTCAAGTTCAGTCATCATTTTCTTTGATTTGTTTTCCTCAACTTGTTTTATTCGTGCTAATTCCTTATTTTGAAGATCGATCATCTCTGTTTTTTCCTTCTGAGCTTCTTGTTTCATCATTTTAGTTGTTCTTTCAATCTCATTTGCCTTTTCCAAATCTTTCTCTCTTGTGAGAACAAGCAATGCATTCTTTTTCTCATCTTCAAAACTTGTTTTCAGTGAAATTTCGATTTCAATTTTCTCTTTCTGAATTTTTTGTTCAAATTCATTTTCTATTTTCGCTGGGAAATCACCCTCGAATAGTGATTTTTGCCATTTGACTAATTCATCCAGCATATTGTTTGAATTATCAGCAGCTAAGTAGTCTTGACTCTCTATTCTTTCTTTAACCATATTGGATAGGGTAGTTACAATAGAATTCATAGGTTCAGATAAATCAGAAATGTATGCCTTAGTTTTGATATTATCCTGCACATCAGTATAAGCGGACAAGATTGATTCTAATTTCTCAGTAAACTCCTTTTCCTTACTTGATGTTCTGAATTCAAGCTCTATTTCTCCCAGAATTTGTTTATGCTCATTTTGGAGCATATCTTTGTAGGTCAAACCACCACTTACCTTCTTTATGACTTCTTGTTCTGTCAGTCCAGTCTGATATCTAAGAGAATAAGACAGATCCTGTCTACCTTGTGATTTTAACTCATCAATATCAACAGATTTCTCACCTGATAAAAGTTCCAGATCTTCAGGAACATCAAAATTGAATTGCAATCCATAACTTGATCCAGTACCTTTATTCAAGATCGAGATAGTCAAATCAAACATCTCATTGAACAGTAGATCTTGTGGTACATCACTGGATAGCTGGATTTTGGGCATTTTTATTTTGCTTTGCAATACATCCTGAGCATATTTTACAGCCGTTTTCATCAGGGGATAGAAACCGGATAATTTTGCGGTTTTAATCATCGTATTCAGATCTTTTGAAATATGAGTCTCTGCATCAGCTAATGCCCCCATATTTGTATTTTTAAGAGCATCTATAAGATATCCCAGAGAATAGAGAATATTAACTAATTTCACTGAATTTTCCTTTGTCTTGGCAATTGTTTCATACTCGGTATAAATACTAAATCCTTCTTCATTATTTCCAGAAACTACACTGACTAACCCAGCTAATGTTGCGGATGTTATTCCACGATCATCTTCGCCGAATGCCAATGCAGTTTTAGCATATGATAATAGGTGATTTATTACCTTCTTATAATTCTCATCTCGCTCCTGGGTTTGTTGCAGGTGTTCATGCGCCACCGCTTGAATATAGTAGGCCTCAGCAGTGGCCCGATGTTGAGATTGGTTCTCATATCGAATTGCTGAACTACTAGTTAAGTCTATCAAGGATTTAAAAATTTTTTTTGCTTCTAATAAATTACCTTTTAGCTCTTCCTCCTCTCCTTTCTTGAGAAGTGCCACTGGATCACTTATTTCTTCATCGCCAATTTTAGTAAAAAGTTCTTTTCTAACATCTGATGAATCATCATTGCCAAACATTCTGAAATTGATATCAAGCAGTGATTAATTAGGATTACCCATTGAAAGAAAGAAAAAGATTGAGTTAGACAAAAAAAATTGAGTATGGTCTAATTTCAGAATTATTAAAAAAAAAAAAAAACTAGAATATCTCAAGATTTATTGATAAATATTGTTTGGAAATTATACAATTGCACCTTTGAAACCAAATCAAATTCATATAATCATTAATCGTATCTTACTCGTGACTAATATCCTTAATGCCAAAGGTGCAATTGTAGCCACAATTGGGCCTAGTTCAGATAAAAATGATACAATTGAGAAGATGATAGAGGAGGGACTGGATATTATCAGATTAAATATGAGCCACGGGACGCACGAGGATCACAAAAAACGTTTTGAAATGGTTCGCAATCTGAATGATGAGATCCCAATTCTCTTTGATTTATCAGGACCAAAAATAAGAATCGGTCAATTATCGTCATCAGTGATTCTGAAAAAGGGAGATAGATTCACTCTCTCCAAAGATGAACAATCCGGAGAAGAGTCCAAAGTTTCAGTTTCTTATCCTGAATTAATAGACATAACCAAAATGGATCAGAGCCTATTTCTTAATGATGGTTTGCTTGAATTTAAGGTGATTGAGAAAACAGATCGTGATCTGGTATGCGAGGTGTTAACTCCAGGACCTCTTAGTTCAAGAAAAGGGGTAAATACACCTAATATACCAATACAACTGTACGCACCCACTGAGAAGGATAAAAAAGACATCGAATTCACCATCGGTCTTGAACCTGATTTCTATTCCATTAGTTTTGTGAGGAGGGATCAGGATATAATTGATGTACAGAATAAAATAGGACAGTATACCTCAGAAGATATCCCCCTCATATCAAAAATTGAACATTTAGATGCTTTGGATAATATAGAAGAAATCGCAAGACAATCAAGCGGATTGATGGTTGCCAGGGGTGATTTAGGTGTTGAATTGCCACCCTGGAGGGTCCCACCAGTACAAAAAATGCTAGTTAACACATGTAGAACACATGGTATATCCTGTATTATTGCAACACAAATGCTAGAATCAATGGTATTATCTTCTAGACCCACCAGGGCCGAAGTATCCGATGTGTACCAGGCCATAGTGCAGGGCGCGGATGCGGTGATGCTAAGTGCTGAGACTGCAACAGGTAATTACCCGATTGAGACGGTTAAAATAATGAATAATATAATCAGGGCTGCCCAGGAGCATGTGAAACAAACCTCAAGACAGAAATTTAACGAGATCTCATCTATCTCTGAGGCAATTGGAAGGGCAGCAGTATCATTGGCCTCTGGAACAGAGGTTGATGCAATAATTACCTTTACCAGATCTGGTCGATCCAGTATGATGATATCAAAATTCAAGCCCTCTCAACCGATTCTAGCAATCTCTCCAGTCAAGAAAACTACCAGAAGAGTACGCTTGCAATGGGGAGTCACTCCACTTTATTTAGAAAAAGATTTCAATGATACAGATCAGATGATATACGATGGGATCAACTTTGCCTTCCAAGAAGGCTATTTAAAACGTGGCAATCAGGTTGTTGTAGTTGCGGGATCTCTGCTAGGATTGCCCACATCAACCAATCTAATTCAATGTTTCAATGTCAATGATATTATCAACTCAAAAGAAGCCTTAGAAAGATTTACACAGGCCTACAATCTGGATATTGACCAAAATAATAAATAAATTGCCAACAATAAGATGATTGAATGATTTAATTTATTGAATTGTAACCGTTTTTTGAAATTGTACAGATCTATACAAACATGTACAATTAGTCCTGGCAAAACGGGAAACCTTCCTTTTCAGCATCTAGCATCAGAGATCTTTTCAGCATTTAGCTAATTTCTTTTACTCTCTGGTTCTTCCCATGATTTTCGTAGAACTTAATCATTGAGCCTGCATGTCTCAGTCACAGAGATCTCCTTTTTTGGTAGGAGAAACACCATTTTATCCAACGAAGAATAACTGTTACAAACCCCTCTTGAACTGAACAAATAATTTTTATTAATTTCTTAAAAATATATTTTTAAGGAATCATCTTTTTAACATTGAAAATTCCATTCTGATCGTAGAAAGATGGTGTTTAGTTCAATCAGAAATAGTTTCAAAAAACAAAAAGATGAGGATGCAATTGGATTACTGGACTTAGAATATGCAATAGGTTCAGAAATGGAATTAGGTGATGATCTGAGTGAGATCGAGATTATTGATTCAATGGTAAGTTCACCATTATTAAAAATCCAGACTGATAAAATACCTCAGGTGCCTGTGATAGGTATTGGTGGTGCTGGTACTCGTATCGTGGATCAAATTGTGACACGCTTGAAAAAGTACGATGTCGCATTCCCTGCCATGGGGATAGATATTGATGAGAAGGGCCTCAATAATCTGAATAATATAACTGAAAAATTAATAATTCAAAGTGATATTGATGGAACTGGGAAACAATTCCTAAAAGGACAAACCATTGCTAATGGATCCACAGAAATGATTAAAGATAAAATTAATTCATATCTGAACAACTCAGCTTTCACATACAAACATGAGATTGTCTTTTTGGTATTAGGAGCTGGAGGATTTGGTGTCGGAGCCTCACTGGAAATCGCATCGATGCTTCTGGAAATGGGTAAAAGACCCGTTCCAATATTGATACTACCCTCTGAGGAGGAGAATACCAGAATCAAATTTAATGCAGCTGTGGCACTCTATAGATTTAATTATGCTCCCTCTGACAGGGTATTAAAGCTATCAACCATTTGTATTGACAACAATCTTTTCATTGATAAAAATGCAAAGAAAAGCATATCAGAAGCTATTTCATCAATTAATGAGAGAATTGGAGCCACTCTTGGAGATATTCTGATTTCTACAGCAATTGATGTAAAAATTGGATATTCATTTGATATAAATGAATTTTTGGAAATTTTTAGGAATATCAAAGGAGTTGGATTTATTAGTTATCTCTTCACTGATAAGAAAGGAAAGCCAATAAATGAGTTATTCACGTCATTTCAAAATAGATCACATTCACTTGATGCAGTTATTACAAATGGAACTAGATCATACCTGTTTCTTGGATCGAAATCAAAATCAATTTCTTCTCTTGAATATAGAGAAATTATCAAGTTATACCAAAACATGGATGTCTTCCCTAAATTACACGAGGCTGAGACTGAAAATGATTACCTCAATTTGAGGGGGATCACCACGGGATTACAATTAAATAGTCGATTGAAGAAATTAATGACTATGGCTGAAGATGTTAAAGTAACCATTCTGAATCAAGAGATTGATGCTTCAATAGAGGGAGCAGGAAATCCGAAAATTGATAGTCTAGATGGAGATTTGGATTTGAAAATTCAAACCGGGGATGAATTAGCAAATGATAGCTCCCATCAATCTGCTAAGAAAAGACGAGAAGGTGATTTATCATAGCCGTTATTCTTCAAGATAATGATCCACATTTTGTTAAGGAAACAATCAAGTTCCCATTTGAGGATTTCCTAAAGGAGCGTGAGTAACAATTACCTGAGGGTCTTGATCCTGTTTACTTAAAATATGTACATGTCATGGAGAATCCATTGCGAAATATTCGTCAATTACCAGTTGCATTATACAAATTGCCTATGAATGCAGTTCTTCATCAATCTTGGAGAACCATAGGGATACTATATTCCTTGATAGTTCTATTTTCAATCCCCATGGCAGTGCTTATGATATATGCTGGATCCTTGGTTGATAACACAATTGTAGGTGCAGTGATGTTGTTTTTCATCTATATAGGATCTTTTGTTAGTCCTCTCTATTTGAAATATATTTATAGTACACTCAACAACCTAGTTGAGTCTAAAAAGGCTCCTTGGCTTGTTACAGAGATCAAAGAGCCGTTTCAGCAAACATATCATAGACCCTGGAACAGGAAACTACTATATATCTCCTTATTGTTGCCCTTTATCCTCGATTTCAAACTTGGTTTAATAATTATTGAGAACCATCAGTTCTCAGTCATATCTAGTTTGGGAATCATTCTGGCCTTCATAATAGGTCATATTGGAATGTCATACATCTTCTACTTAGCTTTAATGAGTTACAGATTTGTTTCACTGAATACAAAATTGTATGATAAATTACTGGTAAAGATCAATGAGAGGGTCAAAGGATATACAGAAGGTCATGAGAGTATATTGACCAAGAAGAATTACGAAGTAGTTCGGGTACTATCCGATACTCCAGGATTATCAATCCGATCAATGGGTGATATTCCAACTTTCGGCTTGGGTGCTTCTATCTTCGTTTTGAACTCAGCAATATTCATAATATTGTTGCCATATCTTCTTGATGGAGCAGGGGCAGAAATCCTTCAATCCTTACCGGCAGCATTTCCAAAAGATCCAACAAATTTAACCTGGATAATTCTCCTTGGTATTCTTTTATCTTCAATCGCTGCCTTTGGTGCGGTTCTAATGCCATTAGTTAGAATATCTAGGGTTATGCTTAAATTCAAGAATAAGGCACTAACAGAGTTAGACCCATTCTTATTTGATGAAATGACAAGTTTAGCCTTAAAACGGGATACTGAAATTTCTAATGAAACCCAAGTATTATACATCTTGAGAAGTTACATATACACCATGAAAGTCTCACCTGTTGCTCCCTTCAAGTTAATCTATTTGGTAGCAATTACCTTATTGTATGGTAGCAGGATCATTCCATCCATACTGGATATCTTTGGGGGTACATAAACATGTGGCGTAGAATTAAAATATTTGACAAAAACAACTTGAAGGTCTCAATTATATCATGTGGAGATACTGGAGAGAAAATTGGCACGGGTATAATCAGAGAACTGAAGGGAAGAGGAACAAGTATCAGATCTTTATTGATTACCTCGGGTGAAATTAGGAAAGATCAAAAAAAGATATTCAGTGATGTAATAAGTATTGATCCTAATGTTGATGGATTTGCTAAAAATCTAGATAAAGCAATGGAAGCAACGAGAGGTGCCAGTGAAAGAATTTCAAACAAATTGAAAAATGTAATACCAGGTACACAAGAGGAACTATTCTTGATTACCACGGGATTGGGAGCCACTGGTGTATCAGGAACCTTAACGGTACTAGATCTATTGTATAAAGAATATAAGATGATACCTCATGTATTAACAATTCTTCCAGAGGTTTTTGAGAATTCAAGGGTGCAGTACAATGCTGCAATGTTTCTATACGAGTTGCTATACAAACCAAATGCTAGAAAAAATCCAGTTCTACTTCTTGACAATAAGCCATCAATTACAGAGATGGATCAAGCATTTTCTGAAGTGGCAAAGAAGAGGATTGATACCATCCCATTGGCAATAGCAGATCTGTTACACGGGAGTTTTGTAGATACTGTAACACCAGAATTTGATGCAAATGTGGTAGATCTCTATCACGTATTTCACACACCAGGTATCTCAGCATTTGTAGTTGAGGATTTAGAATCAGAAACTGGAGCAGTAACTGCTAGATTGAGTGATGTCATTGCAGATAGTGTAGTGGCAAATACTTCGCTGAGCAAGGAAAAGATATTTGAATCCAAGTCTTCATTCATTCTTGTGACAGATATCGATCCTGATTTGGAAAAATTGAGTTTTCAGACGGATTTTGAAGCTAGAAAACTTATCAAAGATTTCACTGTCTCACGTCCATTTATCAAATTTATCGAGGACGATGGCGATGAGCGACAAATACCCAAGGTCTATGCAATAATTGCAGGTCTACCGCTCCCTCCTCGAATTCTACAAATAATGAAAATAGCCCGTGATGTCAAAAAGGATATAATTATTGCAGAAGATAATCTAATGAAAGAAACCTACGAGTTTGATATGAATACAATTGAGGAAAAAGAGGCGGAGTTACTGGCTTTGTTCAAGGATTAACCTGCTCAACAATTTCTTTTTGTCCAAGTTTACGTTCATTTTTTTGCAATAATCGACCCATATTTGCCCTATGAGTGTAGAATATCAGAGCAATTAGTAAATAGCCCACAATAACATATGCGGATCCTATCTCTGTAAATTCAAATAGAAATGGAAGTAGCACAATTGACAGTAAATTACCAAGAGAGGTAAATCTGGTGGTGCCAACTATTAGTAACCAGAATCCAACAATTATTAGAAAACTAAAAGGATCCAATGCAAATGCAATTCCAGCAGTTGTAGCTCCTCCTTTTCCACCTGAGAATTTGAGAAACGCTGAGAAACAGTGACCCAAGACTACGAATAGACCTGCTGCTGCGATAATATTATCTGCAGATGAGAAAAATCCGGTTGGATCTAGATAGTTGGGAGCAATCATCCCCGCGATATATATTGCGGCTGTTCCCTTCAATACATCAAATAATCCACCCACTATTCCCAATTTCTTACCAAATAATCTCATGGCATTTGCGCCTCCAACATTACCTGAACCCTGTGTTCTAATGTCCACTCGATATTTTAGTTTCCCCACAAGGTAAATTAAACTAATGGAGCCCAATAAATATGACCCAAGGATTACCAGTATATTTACTGTTACGTTGATTAAACTCATAGCTAACTCATATTTATTATGTGATAATAAAAGCATGTTTCCTAAAATTCTAAAGAGTGCAAACTTATTTATTGAAATCAAATATTCATTATTTTAATAGGACGAAATCTAAATTCTGAGGACATAGTTTTTTAATCCATTGACGACTAACAATGCAATGAAGACAGTTATTAAAACATCAGATGCACCCGGAGCGGTAGGCCCATATTCTCAGGGGATCGTAACAGGAAATTTGCTATTTACAGCTGGACAGGTTAGTATAAATCCTGAAACAGGAATAATTATTCAG
>DAOUUM010000442.1 GCA_030668165.1 Candidatus Heimdallarchaeota archaeon | reverse complement strand
TGGGGATTATACCAATAGTAAAGGTGAAATCAAGAAATTACTTGTTAAATCAAGATATCCATCACCTGCTAAACCAAACTATATCACAATTATTATAGATCTGACAGAAACCTATGAACGGGAGAAAGAACTCGAGTACACTAGATCTCGATATGAGACAATATTCAACAATGCTCCTCTGGGACTTATTACTATAAAAAATTCAATAATACTTATGGTGAATCCTTGCCTGCTAGAAATTTATGGTTACAAATATGCTGATGAATTAATAGGCAAGAATGTGGGGGCATTACAACCTATAGAGCTCAGAGAAGAAATGAAAACCCGTGGGAATAATAGAGAAAAAGGACTTCCTGAACCTGAAATTTACAAATCATTGGGGCTGAAAAGAGATGGAACTATCTTCCCAATTGAAATAATCGTGACACAATTCCAATTACAAGGAGGAACTTCCACATTGGCTTTCATCAGAGATGTAACTGAACAGAACAAATTAGAGATCTCACAGAAATTTATGGAACAAAAGATGATGGAGTCTCACAAATTAGAATCACTGGCAGTTCTTGCTGGTGGTATTGTACACGACTTCAATAATCTCCTCCTTGGTCTCAGGGGTGGGGTGGATCTGATGAACCTCACCGGAAATCTTACATCTGAGCAATCTGAAATTCTATCGATCATATCCAATGCTTCGAATCAGGCTACAGATTTGATCCAACAACTACTTGCTTACACAGGAAAGACTAAATTGACACCAGAGATAATCAATATTTCCAAAACAATTGAAGAATTGGAACCCTTTATTAAATTATCAATATCAAAAGACATTCGAATTATCTACAAATATGATTTTGAAATTCCAAGTATAAATGTCAATGCAACACAATTAAAGCAGGTTATTATTAATTCTCTATTAAATTCTTCTGAGGCAATTGATCATCCCTCAGGCATGATCACAGTCAGCACGGGGTATGAACGAGTAACAAATCCAAAGGCTCTCATCTCTCCCAGTACATATTGTCCCCTGGATGTTAAGATCGGAGAATTTGTTACCTTGACCATTTCTGACAATGGTCATGGGATCAATAAAGTTGACCTGCCAAGAATATTCGATCCTTTTTTCAGTGGAAATACAAAAGGTAAGGGACTTGGGCTCAGTGTAATTCAAGGAATCATGAATCAATATCAGGGATTTATTGTTCTAATGACATCAGAGGGCTCTGGCACTGATATAACATATTATTTCCCAATTTATGTAACTAAAGGAAAACCAGAATTGAAGGAAAAGAAGAAAATCCCTTATGATCTATCAACTGGCACAATATTGATTTGTGATGATGAGCCAATGGTTAGGCAGGTTTTGAGCAAACAACTAGAAATAATTGGCTACAATATTTTGGTAGCAGATAATGGAAAAGATGCGGTTGATCTATTTAAAAATAATAATGCGATCATCAATTTTGTGATTCTGGATCTCAATATGCCTATTATGTCTGGAAAAGAAACTTTAGATGAATTAATAAAAATTAGAAAGGATATTCCTGTAATATTATCAAGTGGATATTCAGAAGATTCAATATCTGATTTCAATAATTATGAAAACTTAGTTTTTCTGGGAAAACCCTATACATTGGAAAAATTGAGGTCTATAATTGATTCGTTGAATGACTAATTAGAATGTGGTTCCAGCATTTCCTTCTAATGCATCCATCAACTTATTGGGAGAGGTTATTATTGCTTTACCCTTGTCCATAAATTCCACACATGCATTTACCTTGGGCCCCATATTTCCCTTGCCCCAAGCGGGATCCTTCAATAATTTTTTAGCTTCTTCCATACCCATTTTTGAAATCAATCTCTGATTTTCGGTTCCAAAATCAGCATACACACCATCGACATCGGTTAAGATAACTAGCATATCTGCATTTACCTTTTTGGCCAGCATTGCAGATGCAAGATCCTTATCAATAACTGCATCAACCAGCTGATATCCTCCATCTTCAGTTCTGACTGTTGGGGATCCTCCTCCTCCAACAGCAATCACCAGATTGCCATTCTCAAGAATATCTGAGATCATCTCATTTTCCAGTGTATTAATTGGCCTTGGGGAAGCAACTACCCTTCGATACCCCTTTGGTGTATTAGTGTACTGGTAATCTCCCTTATCAAGTTTAGCAAATTCTTCTTCTGTATATGAGGGACCTACGGGTTTGGTTGGATTTTCAAATCCTGGGTCATTAACATCCACAATCACAGAGGTTGGCACCACATATACGTACTTCTTTTTCTTTATTCCATTCTCCTCACCTTGAGAAACACCCTTTTTAGTAATTTCATTAATCAAAGCGTGTTGTAATAATACTCCAATCTGTCCTTGAGTGAGTGCTCCTAATATGTACAGGGGTAACTTAGTTGCACCAGGAATATCTGATTGCATACGTAATAGTAGAGAACCTACCTGTGGTCCGTTTCCATGGGTCACTACAACCTCATGGCCTTTAATAATCATATCTACCAATACTTTGGCACTATATTCAATTCTATTAAGCTGATCTTCAAATGTTTCTTTCTTATTTGATGCATCGGAGAGCATATTCCCTCCGAGGGCAACTACTATTCTACTCATTTTCGTTTACCTAGATTTCTACCATTGTATAGTGAGTAAATAAATTTAGAGAAATTTACCGCTATGACCCTATAAAAAATAACGGAAAAATCATACACAATATCATCGTTTTTTTCGACGTGCTCTTCTTCGTTCCAACAGATCTTGCAATTCATTTGTCACAGATCCAGATTTTTCACCTGAAGAACTTTGTTCAGGTTGGGTTTGCTGATCACCCAGGGTTGCAGTTAGTTCCTGACT
>DAOUUM010000108.1 GCA_030668165.1 Candidatus Heimdallarchaeota archaeon | reverse complement strand
TTTGAGATCCTCAATTTCTGTGTTCTGTTCCTCACTAATCTTTTCGTGATCCTCTGCGAGATTATTGATCTGAATTTCCAATTCCTCAATTTGCTTATGATGTTGAAATTTTATATCTTCGACTTGATTTTCATTTGATCCCCTAGATTCATTTAATTTTTCTTGAAAATCCTCTTCGACGAGCAGAAGTTTTTGGTTTAACTCATTTTCCCTTTCCTCAAGTTCCCTCTGAGCAATTTCTTTCTCTTCAATTGCTTTATCTATCTTTTCAGTAACCAAACCAAATTCCAATGTGAAGGAAGTAAATAGATCGCGAACAAGTCCATGTAGATCCTTCCAATGACGCCTTAGTAAAGCATTGTATTTTTGATGGTTATCTGGAAAATAATCAACATTGTATTTAACGGGTAGTGGCCGTTTATACTCTTCTTTATAGTCTTTTAACACATCATCTAAAGTCAATTGAGTTAACCTAACAACAATATGTATTTTTTTATTAATATAAATATTTTAATTATCTAAATAGATCGTCAAATAAATTTGAGAAATTATGCATTTTAATATTGTCTAATTTATCCCACATTATTCATGATCCAATACCATTCTCACACCTCGAGAGATGATTTCCTTGCAGGGATTGGTTTTATTAACCAGATCCATTGTTTGCAAAGATAATTCATCAGGTTCAAATTTCGGAAGACCATAAACCAAATTACCATATTTCAGATCTGGTATGGTACAGATAACCATTATGCAAGCAGTCTCAAGATTTACTTGGAAGAGCTTCAAAGCTCTTTTGACTTGATGTTGGGCAGATAGCTGAAGTAGAACCTCAATGCCCCATGTTTTGGCAATCATTGTGTTCGATATTTTTGCCTTTTCTGCCCTATGGATGGCTGAATAAATCTGATTTTCACATATGATATTTCTAGGATCAAATATTGCGATATCATCATCAATTTTGATAAGATCTGTTTTGATTTGATTGTAATCCATATCCTCTGTTAATAGCAGATGATATGCATAGAACTCTCGATCTGTATTATTCAATAAATATCATAAAATCTTGAAATTAAAAAATATAGTGATAGTTTTAATCGCTCCATTTGTACATTGAATATATCAGTTATTTGACGGACTTTTGTTTGGTTAACTTTCTGGCCTTATCCATAGATGTTTCCCTGGATAGGATGAGAAAGGGTATGGTTTCATTCGATTTTATCTTTATTATATTCTTACCAAATGCAAGTAATTTACCATCTATAACATATCTTGTGCCATATAATATATCTAGTGTGGATTGGGGGTTTTTATCCTCTTCCAGTCCAGCACTGATACGAGCCTCGTTATAAGACAGCAATGCATCTTCGCTTATCGCGGAATTTTTAACTTTCATCTTAACCTTGATATCTTTCCTTGGAAGTGAGAAATTAGCTGAGGAATGTATTCCTCCAAGAAATAGGACCTGAATACTTTCTTCATCAAGCATAATATTTCCACCATAGGATAGAGCCCAACCTGTAGAACCTATTGGTGTTGAAATTATTACCCCATCAGCCATGGTTGATGTGATTCGATGATAATTTGTACCTTTTTTCACATACACTGTAATTTTTCCAAGATGAGGACTGCATCTGATATTTATCTCATTAACCGCAACGTAATCAATATTATCAATTTTTGAAGTTAACACCACCTTGTCAATAATTGAAAATTTGCCTTTGAGAATCTTCTTGAATCCGGCTATAAATTTCTTCTCTGATAAGTCCAATTGTTTGAGATAACCAATGGATTCACTTCTGATAACTGGAACAATTGGTTTCAGGAGAGACAAATCATGAAATTTCTGATAAAATGCTCTAACCAGCCATGCTACTGATCCATCCCCACCAATAGTAAATATTAGATCTATATCCTTAATTAATTTTATATTGTTCAAAACATCCTGGAAATCTACAATTTTTGCTTTTGGAACAAGAGAAAGGATCATCGACTTAACAAGGTTGTATTCATCTTTTGTGGAACTACTCAGACAGATTCCTTTAGGTTTCATGGATAAACCTCTTTATGTGATTTTTGCATCCTAGAGAATTACTAGCAATTTCTCTATGAGAGATTTTATATTCATCTCTCTTAGTCCTGCCATCTCAGTTTTATCTGTAATCACAACCACATGATAATCATGATTGACTTTTCTCACGTAAACAAAATGGCTTTCCTCTTCAATGATTACCGATTTAAGATCTGGATCTGGAAACATATCATTTAAAGATTCTATTGCCAGAGTCAAAAATTTAGAACTCATCTCATGAATTACTCCTTCATCAAAATGGGAACTCACTTCTGCAAAGGTTAATGCTTGCTTAGTACTAATAACACTGCAACCCATTATCCCGGCTGTTTTGCTCTCAAAATTCTCAAGAATTACATCTAATCGATCTTCAAAGGACATTTCTAATACCAAGCACTAAAATTGTCTTAAAAAACATTTGTCAGACTGTTGTGCAATAGACTAATCTAATTTTATTTACTAATCAATTTTCAAATTCTGATCGGGGTCTTTATGGAAACTTTCCAAAACCGTCACAAGTACGACTCAACTCGTCATCCCTTCGAATACATTTTTGGGTAGAGGTAATATATCCCATACAAACACCTGCGGTCTCTGCTGAACCATCATACAACTCACACTTACTAACAAACTGCTCATCATCTTCTTTTTTTGCAGGACTAGGAATACTCACGAATTACTGTTAAATCCTTTCGATTTAAATTTTATCTATGTAAGGGGAATTATTTATGGATTTTTATGTGACAAGCAATTCCAGCACTTCATATAGCATTAATTTGTATTTCTGCATGTAATGTGTTCATATTGGCTATTTCAATAGCTATATCCGATAAATTTTGATTTAGAATAATTTTGACACCATTATGCATTTTTTTAGATATTGCCATGGCATAATCACCAATCGATTCACATACGACAAAAAGTTCCTTCAGATCCAATTCATTCTTAATATTTACTGCTTGATTGATTATCTTAACAGATATTGGCTTGTTCCACTCATTGATAATTATACCCAGATTGGATGGTGCTATGAAATAATCTAGTTTGCTTGAATCGGAACCAGAAATATTTGTCTCATATTGGATATTAAAATGGTTTAACCACTCCTTGATGAATAATTTATTCATTGGCTCCTGATCCAATTTATTTTTCATATTTTTATATTTGCTCTCAGTATATAAATAATCAACAATATGTACATAATACGCGGCCAATACGACCTTTGAGACAGATAACAACAATAATATGATTATTAATTAATTTGCATAAAATAAATCAGATACTATTATCTATTCGAAGATATTGAATTGAGTATGACCTACATTGAATCTGCATTAGGAGATTTTATCAAAACTATTCTTACAAGAGGTATTAGGACCCTTAAATCCAAGGAGTATGCACCCTACTCAATATTCTTGTTGGTTATGGTGTTCGCATCAACTATTACTACATTCATTGCCAGATTCACTGAAATCAAAGTATCTGATGTTTTTGTAGATTACTTGTTGTATATTGAGTTATCCGTTGCTTTTGGATTTATTATTGTAGGAATTCTCCTTGGCAGAGTACGTCATATCTTTCAGATCGGTTCAATAATAGCCATTGCCATAATTGGTACTCTATTGCTTCAATCGGATAATATTTCAAATACAACTGAGATTTCACTCTACCTGGTGGCCACATTGTATATAATTTGGATTGCCATAGCTACATTCTCCACATTTGCCCTTTTCAGGGATCTATTTGCAAGCGATGTATTCGGAACAATCCTATTCTTGGGTAAACCCGAGGATGATGGTAAAGTGATGTTTTCAGAGCTCGGATGGATGCTCGTAATTGTTAACATTGCCCTTGGTTATGTAATTTTTGACAAAGCACTTCCTGATACTCCTCTGTACTACACAGCCATCAGCATACTGATTTTATCCGTTATAGCCATTGTTCCCCTGCTCGGATTCCAAAAGAAAAATGATGTCTTCTATACAGTGATAACTTCATTCTTCATGTTTGCAACGATTAAAATTGCCCTGATTGCATTCAGAGCACTTACCTCAACTTCAGGGTCCACTTCATTCTGGGATACCATATTCTCACTGTTCATGGCCCTCTATGCTATCCAGGGTGCAGCAGTAAAGGGAATAAAAATCGGGGATAAATCAACTGATTTGGAAGAAGAACTAATGGAAGAACAGAAAGGATTGGGTATCGGTGAAACAATAGCCAAGGTTCTATCCCACAGGGGTATCGTACTACTAATACTGGGAATACTCATGGGATACCATACAATGCAAATACAAACAATTCTTGAAAGGGGAAATATTTTTGATAATTTTGATCTGACAGCAGGATCAGATATCGTGTTTCTTGGATATCAGACCAATATTTTAATCACTCTCTTCATATATATTATGAGTATGATATTATTCTTCGTGGTACCAGCATTCAAGAGATATGCAAATCCAGAAGTTAATCGAATACCATGGGCACCACCATATGAAGACCTCAAAATAATGGTTGCAGGGATCAAGGCAGGAGACATATCCTGGAAAGGAGATGCTGCCAAATTAGCAATTGGAATTGTGTCTGATAAGGTAAAGGCCAAATTGGGTATTAAGAAGAAATCCAAAGATAAAGAGAATCGAATCGGATCTACGCTAAATAAATTGATCGGACGTAGTAAGAAGTAGTAGTTAGTAGCTAATTCAAGTCAATTTACCTCTTTCTTATATAATATATGATTATTTGTGTCATATCGAATATACCATAGCCAATTATATTTATAGAGAAGGAGTATAGGGGGAGAGAGAGCGATATACGAATGCAATTTAAGATATTTATCGATAAGAAATCCGATCCATCCGATCCCACTCAGCTTGAATCACTGTTATCAGATATCAAATCATCACTGAAATCAAGTGTAGTGAGTCTCAAGACCTATGACGTCAGTGAAGATGAAGGTAAGGAAGAAGCTAAAAAACTTGGTCTGGATGAAATTCCAGCTCTGTTATTTGATAAGGTCAGGATATCCGGTCAAATAAATGAATATTTTATTATTGCCGTGGTTGCTCAATTGATCACTAAAGAGGGAGATGATCGCACTGGTGCAGATATTCTTGTTGATGATGCCAATCGAGTAAAAATTGCCTCATCCTTTCTGATCCGTCAGGCAAATATCAGGGAAGAAACTCAGAATTTCCTCATGTTGATCAGGGAGAAACCCAGTCAGTTCAATCCAAAAGAGATCGAACAGCTAGCAGCCAGTGGAACCACAGTATACTTACTCTCCAATTTTGAGGGTGAGAAAACCAACAAAAAGATAACCAGATTGGGTATGGATAACAATGTCTTGATTGGTCATATTCTAAGATCCAATATCCACATGACTCTGGCAATAACCATGAGAAAATCAAGACCCTTCTCAGGTTCATTCCTTAGAACAAAAACTGTTGATGGGGAACATGTTGGAAAATGGAGTCCATTATTGCATGATTCTATCAAAGAATTGAAAAATTTCTTCATCCCATTATTTTTGACATCCTCACCTGTTCATCTAGATGGTGAAATACCAGAAAACGAAACCAACCGATTAGTTGCCAAGGTAAAGGATTCTGTTGAGTATCTCAAAGCATTATTCTACTGATCTAAATTTAGTATTAAACTATCTAAGATAAATAAAATTAAGTATTAACCGAAGAAGTTGTTTTATTCATGGTTGAAAGTATTGAAACAATCACAGGTTGGAAAACAAGAATAAGGGAGAAGTATCCAATTTTTAGTTTTTCCTTATTGGAGGCAAGACACAAGAATTACAACAAGGGATTGTTTGTAATGATGTTTTTACCCACCATTCAGATAATTACCATGCTCAATCTCACAAAAGATGATTATTCAGGTGGTTTGTACTGGACATGGTTCTATCAGATTTACTTCAATATCTTACTTTTCTTTCTAGTTTCAGTTCTAAGCCTGATATTGGCGACGGGAATTTTTCGAGATCAAATAAATGATGAAACAATTGTATTCTTAGTTTCCAAACCAATCAATAGGAGGAGAATATACATGGAGAAATATTTTGCATATCTCTTGATTTCATTTATTATCGTGACACCTGGAGTGATCATATACCATTTAACCGGAGACATAGCATCCAGATTGTTTGATACACAATTTGACCTATCGATATGGTCCTCAATCTATAATCTGCTACTTGAACTAATTGGTGCCTATCTCTTATTGATAGGTCTTGGTACAATTTTTATAACAACTGGACTCTGGTTAAGAAGGCCCATGCTCATAAATCTCCTGATAGCATTTGGAATCATCTTGGAACAGTTCTTCTTAGATTTGATCAGTAATAGATTTGAACCAGTGTATATTGCCCAGAACTTTGTAGCCAAGGAACTCTCAGGGTTCACACCCGAAATATTTGTCGAGTTCAGAAGGTACTCCCTTGCTTATTATGGATTTGATGCCAGTGCATTGACTGGTGTTATCTATTTGATCGTAATTGTGGGTATTACCCTATTACTCGGAATCAGACTCTCATCAAGGAAAGAATTCCCATAATTATAATAGGAATAAATGATAAGATAAATATTAATCCATTTATAATAGCTCCTAACTCACATAAAAAAAGTCAACTGTATATGTAGAAAACACTGTGGTCAAGCATTTTGCAGGACCTCATTCAAGAAGGGATGTCCCAACTGCAATGGTAGTACATTCGTCCCCCACCAGAGGTAAGATTCATGAGGCTCAGCCTATTATTCATATTAATTATCCTGATCATCCCTGTTCAATCAGAAGCAGAATTTACACATGATACACAATCAGAAGCATGGAATATTGACATGATAAATGCAACATCGTTGTGGGATTATACCACCGGTGAGGGGATTGTGGTTGCGGTTATAGATACTGGCATTGATTTCAATCATCAAATAATTATAATATAAAATTTGGAAATCAAAGAATAATTTTCATTTTTAGTTATCATAGAAAATCAACTAGTAAGTAGTCTAAAACCTCAAAATTACCTAGTAGTGCTTAAAAGTCTACCACTGGGTGGTAATGAATTTAAATTAGTGTGAATTTCCAAATTAATAATTTGACCATTTATTTCTTCATTTTTTGAGAAGAATCCTTTAAAGAAATTATGAATTTCTTCTAATAAATTTGTCTGACCTTCTTCTCCTGGATAAGCGAAATAAATACCGACTAAATGTCGAATATTTCTTGCAATGATATATATGCCAACAGCCTCTCGACTAGTAAACCACAATCGTTCTTTGAAAAGTGCCACACTTTGAATACTATTCAGGTTAAAAATTTCATCATAGTAAAACCAATGATGACCCCACAAATGTATACTGTTAGTTTCCAGATTAATTTCCCCTTCATTTACCCACTTTAAATGACCAACAATTGGATTTAAGAACCTTACAACAAAAGCAATAGGAATAATAAGAAATGGGAATAATACAACAAATGCAGGTGAAAGAGTTCCAAAATAATCAAATCTAAGTAGAAAAATTGCAGTTAATATCATTACAGGTGCAATAAAATTTCTTAGATCAAATTTAATTTTCGGATAGCGAAATATTACGCTTTCATTGTTAACATTATTTCTCAAATTATAATTATTTAGATAGTCTCTTCTTAGTAAAAATTTACCAAAATATCTTCCCCATCCTAAAAATCCAAATGATATTGGCAAACTGATAAAAATCAAAATAACAAAAAATTGGAGAATATTTTTTACCGTAAGCCATATAAGAACATTCGAAATTAAAAATAGAACAACAACCATAACTAAATTTTTTCTAATATAGTAATTTACATGCTTTTTTGATGGTTTACTATTCGATGTAAGTATATTATCTTTTATACTTATTTGAAAATAGTCTGATGTAAGTGTTGAAGGTTCTTTGCTGTGCGATATCTCCATAAATAACCGATTTTAAACAATTTATTAATACTACGACGTTTTAATTATATTCTGAGAAATTCCTTCGTAGATTGGTTACAAATATTCTAGGAAAATTTATCAGATTTATATGATAAAAAGGTTAATAAAACAATATTTCTAACTATCGTAT
>DAOUUM010000355.1 GCA_030668165.1 Candidatus Heimdallarchaeota archaeon | reverse complement strand
TTTAGAGGATAATTCAATTTTTTATAGTAATAGGATGTCTAAAATGAATATTGAATTTGTGATAATTATTAAATTGGGTATGAAATATTAATAGAAGGTGTAATAACATAAAATATATGAAAACAATAATCTGTTTAGTCTTATTTTTTTTCATTATTCCATCTGTTTGGTCATTTCCCTCCGATGCTATTGTAACATCGTCAGTAACTGGAACAGATATCTACCACATTTACGATTCAGAAGGGAGAATTAATTTTGCAGATATATATTTTGAATCCTACATTATCAATAACAACTGGACTTTCCATGTAATTCAAACTGTTAAACTAGTTAAAATTAATCACTCAATTGTAGAACTAAGAGTTGATTATTTCCATTTTGAGATTCAAAAGATATCAGGATCTTGGGAAAATTCAGATGGGTTACTATCTGGAACCGTTTCTTTTCCTGTGAGAACTGTCCATGAACATGACTTGCTAGATGGAGACTATACATACAACCAAACAGTGATTCCACCTGATTATTGGACTGGTGGTGCTTTTAGACTTTCTCCACATTTCGTTAACTTATATTTTAATATTAATGGTGAAAATAAAAATTTTGAATATTCAATTTACTTCAGTTTTGATGAAAATGGATTAATTACCCATGATATTGAAGAGGATAAGTACTTAAATGAATTAAAGATAAATTCCCTGTTATTGCTCAAAACTGATTTAAAGATCGTTCTTTATTTTATATTTACGGTATTGGGAACTCTTTTGATTATATCAATTTTTGATATTTATTGAAATTACCCCCGAAGGAGCAGACTCTTGTAGTGAAATTTTGGTCTCGCTTCACTCATGTGGATTTATGGACTTGGGTTTGGCGGCCAAGGTGGCCTGTTTGTCCATAGTAAAATAAAATAGTTGGGTTTCCGCGATTTGAACGCGGGACCTTCCGGTATCGGCTATCTTCTTATCATCGAAGCCTCAAAGAAGCGTTTATTACAACTACAGCCGGATGCTCTACCGATCTAAGCTAAAACCCGATTGGTTGAGTGCAGTACTCATTAGGTTGGGACGTATCCCACCTAATTGTTTTCCAATATCTTTGTATTAAAATTGATTGATTGGTATCTTGTGTATTGGTGAATCATTGTTTAAATCCAATCACACATCTTATTTCCCACTACACATAGATCTTTGGACTACTTGCCCTCTTATACTTATTTTGGATAAGATCCCGTTAACCGAAGGAAAAATCCGTGTAGTTTGTGTCCAAAACCAGTGCCGGGTAGGAACATAAATGGGCAATATCCAGGTACCACCTCAACTCCATTATCCTTACATAGGGCAAGGACTTTCTCATTCACTGAACCTTTTCCCACACCTCTATGAAGCCAGATATTTTTAATATTAGCCTCTATACATTCCTGTACAATCTTTTCGGCAGTGCTTGGTGCAGTTATAATGAACACTCCCTCGACCGCTGGTTCAATATCTTTGATACTAGCAAATACCTTTACACCATCAATATCATCTATTTTTGGATTGACAGGGACTACCTCGTATTCCCTCTTAACCAATTCATTGTAAATCATCCTGCTGAAATCCTTTTCATTTGAAGATATACCAACGAAAGCTATCCTTTTCAAGTCAAGAAATTTGTAAATTAATACTCTATCAGATGATTTTTTCAATTCTGTTTGGGACATATTGCCAGTATGGTTATATCGATTATTCAAAATATGGGTGAAGATAACTTATTTTTGTACTATTTTGCAATAATTTTAATTTCAAATCGACTATATTTGTCGAAATGCAATTCCCTGAAGTCTTAATGCCTGTCCAACATGATGAATGGTATGCCACACTCCCGCAACAATAAAATCCTCTCGTCTCATATCCTGTCCCGTATGTGGAGCTTTTATCACCTCATCTAGTTTTTCATCATCGAATTTTTTACAGCAATCTTCAAACTCAGAGATTATATTCCTGTATAATTCTACCAGCTCAGCACTTATTGGTTTATCATCCAATCTTGGAAGATCAAACTCACTAAAGTTTAAATCTGGATCCTCAAGACATTTTGATGATCTGTGCAGTGCATTGATACCATGGTAGAACAATTCCCAGGCTGCAGGTTCGTTAACAAATAATTGCTCTCTGAATGAGATATCATTTTTTGCATTGTCACCTCTCCTGTCAAGAATTGCCTTGACATATCGCAGATGTTGTCTTAATGGTTTGATATAGCTTTGAATCATAAATTAATAGGGATGGATCAAATATAAAATAATTTCTAATTGTGAAATATTGATCTTATAATAAATTCTTACTCCATGATCTGAATTTTGACAAATTCTTATTCCATGTCTAAATATTTATCCCTCATTTTCCGATTCACCAAGTAGAATATTCCATAGCCTATACCTAGTGAGAAGAAAACATCTGACAGATAGTGAGCACCTATGATTATACGACCAAGGGCGACAGCGAGAGCCCAGACGAAGAATAGTATCTTGAATAATAATTGAGTATTTGAGCTATACTTCTTGAGGAGAGGGGTCAGTGCCCATACCATCACACCCATGGATACATGACCTGAGATAAATGATCTATTACCCGTAAATCCTTGTGGCAGATACCATGCTGTAAATAGACGGAGATCTGCGAGATCATTGAATCTGATTCTTCCCCAAAGTGGTTTTGTAATTCCATTTACGACAAGCAGGGGATAAAGCAATACAACTATTATTGTTAGCGCTGCAAAATATAGATGAGAACTGTTTGGCTGATAATCTGATTTATATACGCTCCAAATGGTGAATGTGTAGATTATGCTAAAAATGATTGCTAGGACGGTTCTATCAAAAATAGAAATACCATTCGCAGAGAAGAACTTATCGATAGAAGTTGCAGTTGTAAAGATCAAGCCATAATTGAGTACGATTAGAAGGCCAAGATTGACATAGGTACTGGAAGCTGATTCAAAGGGATTTCTGAGCAGATATATGGTGAATATACTCAAGGCCAGTATGACGATGAAGTAACCGGGAACCTCTCCCAGAAATCGGATAAATATACCAAATTCAGATGATGGGTTGTAGAGCTCAATTGAGCTATCAAGATCAAATATGGTAACTATTGGAAGAAGGATCACCCATAAAATGGATGCCAGAACTGGAAATGATTTCAATCTTGTCAAAATTGTCATTATTCTCTTAGTATTACATATATTTTTGAGATTTGTCACCAATTCAACTAATTTAATCAATTAAAGATTGATTTATTTTCAGAGATTCGTCCCGTCACAAAAGAAATAATAAAAAGGGATTTGTTTCATTCTACATTTGATTAACAGCCAATTGCCTGTTATTGCCTCAGTAGCGCAGCCCGGTAGCGCGTTTCACTCGTAATGAAAATGTCGTGGGTTCAAATCCCGCCTGGGGCTTGTTTTCAGCTTATTCAGGCCATTATTATCTAATTGTATATTACAATATGGGCAATTATAGACATAATTGTCAATGAAATACTTTTTATCTAGATGAGACATATCAGACATTTTACACCTCTAATATTAGCAATTTAACATCTTATTATATAGAACTGCATAATATAGGAAAAAATTACTCTGTAAAGCAGAATTTACTTGATTTTGCATAGATGCTGTCTTGCTTCAATGAAATCGGGAGTTTTTATATGGCATACTCAATTTATC
>DAOUUM010000399.1 GCA_030668165.1 Candidatus Heimdallarchaeota archaeon | reverse complement strand
GGAAAGGCTTTGAGCATTATTATGATAAACTCGAACCATCACTGAGACTTATCTCACAGACTGGTAACCTCTACACCGGATCATCCCCACTCTGTATGATGTCACTGCTTGAGAATACTGATTTTGAGGCTGGTAGTAATATTTTATGGTTCGGATACGGATCTGGTAACCAAGCAATTGCAATGATTGCTAGGACAACTGAACATACCAATGAGATTGCAGCTGAATGGAGAACACAGGAAAAACTTGATGATAGGATAGAATTGACTGCAGATGAATATTCAAGATTATCAGAATTAAAAATTCATCCATCTGGTTATTTTGTTAATGATGTGGATGAGTATGGAATCAGAAATTATGAGATACTTAAGGCCGACGAGATAATAACTAAATTTGTGACTAATTCGCTAGTATTTGTATGACAAGGAATTCCAGATTAATCTAGAAAGATTCTTTAGTACGACTGAGGTATATTATATTATGAGCAAAGAGAGGGAGTCACTATATATCACCAAGACAAAAGCCAAAGAAAAATATTATTTGACAGATAAGATGATAGGTTTGATTGGAGAGCCAGATCTACTACTGAAAAATCCACATTACAAAAAAGCAGCAAAGATGCAGCTATTCCTGATAGATCGGATTGAGGAATGGGTGTCAAAAAACCTGGAAATGGTGGAGAAAGCGAGAATTCGTAGGAAGAAACTGAGCAAGATACAGATCGAAAGACATAATAAGATCAGAAAGGAGATGATTGAGAAGGCAGAGATATGGGAACCTGAGATATATCTGGACTCTCCACAGACAGATCTGGTGAGGGATGCTATTTGGTACTACCGGGATCGCTACGAGGATTTCGGAGGGAAGCTGACCCACAAGGCACTGATGGCTTATATACGGCACCAGTACACCAATTACCACAGTTATCTTGATGAGATTGAGCTGGACAAGGGAAAAACTGGTGTGAGATTACTCTACTCGATTCTCAGACCAAAGGTGGACGAGATGGTTGAGCAGTACCTGGTGGATAATCCTGTCGTATTGTAATGAGAAATAAAAGCAATTAGTGAAATTTTGTTTAAATAGAATTCATACCATAATACTATAATGGCACACAAAACCGAAACCAAGAGACCTACTTTCATAGTGAAGGGCAAGACCTTTCTGGCAAAGCCAAACATGGATGAATTTCTCAAAGAGGCAGGATTACCCGCATCTACCCGGGCCAGGATAAGGAATAGACTAACGGCAATTGGAATTGAACTGACAGATCAGCTATTTGACAAGACCCTGAAAGACCTGGAAGGGATTGATCAGATTTCAGGTACAATGGGTCGACGCATCTATGAGCATGCTCTGAGAGTAAAACGAAAAGGTGAGATGGTGGTTGATTTCACAGGGTTGAAGGATATTCAGAAAAATTACAACTTCCTGTCCACAGGATCATCATCCCTGGATGAGATGATGAGATATACCAGCAGACAAAGTGGTTGGAGATCCAGTACCGTTGTGGAGTTATATGGTAAACCAGGAACAGGAAAGACACAATTCTGTCTTACAGCCGCTGTCATGTGTCTGCGTTCAGTTGAGAAGGGAGGCTGGGGTAAGGGGATTGCCTATATCGATACCGAGGGATCATTTGATGCAGCAAGATTTGAGAACCTCTGTGATTACTGGGGTGTGGATAAAGAGATTCTGAATGATAAATTCATCCATGGCACAGCGGATTCTTTTGATGAGCTGGACAGGGTGATTGAGGGGGTAGCCTCACGAACAGAAGATAGTGATCTGGGTATGATTATAATTGATAATCTGATCAGTCCTCTCAACTCACAGTATCCAACAGATTCCCATCATCTGAATAACTACTATAACAAGATGGCCCATCTAAAAAGGACAATGGACAGGATAAGAAATCTGGTGAATCGTAAGAACCTGATATGTATCTATACCAATCATGTGGAGAAGGCATTCTCGAATTATGGTGATCCTAACGAGCCACAGGGAGGATTGTTACTGGGCTATTCATCCGATATAAGGATCAGGTTAAGGGCTGCAATGAGTAAGAATTACAGCACAATTAAAATCTCACGTAAAGAACATCTGACAGATTATGGTATCAAACTGGGAAGGGCAAATATTGTTGATTGTGGTTTTCTGGCCGAGAAGGAGGGATTATTCCTGATCGGTGCTTTTGGTGTGGGGGATCCTGTGAAATATGATGAGCTGCTTGATCACAGTGGCTATGCCCTGATGTATGGGTTTCTGGGGATAGATTCTGAGGGTGAAAAAATCGAGATGAGCGGTTAAGAGATTAAAATAATTAAGATATGATTAATGCAACATTTGAATTATTGAACTACCTCAAAGTCAAATTTTCACAAAATGATTTTAATTTGGTATTCAACTCCGGTAAATATTTGGTTGATGCAATTGTTCTCGTATTAAAAAATAAGTATACACAGGTTAATACCTTTGATTCTTTTTCCTCAACTAATACATTATTTTGTAACCAAGAAAGTGAGCTCATAATATTTACTTCAGTAATTTTCATGCATTTGACGACATCTTCTTCGGAATTATATTCAGTTTTACTGTAATCAAATTTTTCTTCTATTCTAATCTCATCTAATAATTTACCTAATGAATTGTGGTGATGAACGAGACCTTGAAATATAATCAAAAATGCTTCTAATGTTCTAACTCTCGTTAATAATCCTCCATTATTAAAATGAAATTTAATACTCTCAAAATTATTAAAATATTTCCAAGTTTGTGGCTTATCATTAATTACCTTAAGATAAAATACAAAAAAATCATCATAAAGATCACACCTATCTTCTTTTATTTTTATCATGGTTGGTTTGGTGGGGGTGGTAGTCTGAATTTTAAGTCGTGTTACTTTTGTCTTGGTTTGTATGGTAGGTGAACTCCCCAATTTTGGTGCTTTAATAGTTCTATTGTATTTGCTGTCAAATTGTACTGGTCTCAACCCCTCTTTGCAGACAGGGCACTCACCTTTTACCTTCAAATACTCAAGGAGATGATTCTTATGAAATGGATTTTGACAATAGGGACAATTTACCCTGACTTCATTTTCTGCAAAGCCACGCTTACATATCTGACATGAGGGCAGTTCTTTATTGCATTCAGTACACTGTCTGATCATTACTGATTGACTATTCCCACACTGTGAACATATATGTAAAGAATCAGTTGGTCTTGATAGATTTGAGATGGTGACCTCAGAAATATCTGCATTCTTGAAAAAGACCTGTTCGAGAGGCATGTATTCACCTATTGCCGGGTCTATGCTGATTATCGATCTAAGTGCACGCTCTGTAACAGCTGCATCTTCACCTGT
>DAOUUM010000023.1 GCA_030668165.1 Candidatus Heimdallarchaeota archaeon | reverse complement strand
TTCTTTTGATCAGATATTCCTGGCCTTTACTGAGCAGATTTATCAAAATCAGCAGGTCCAACAGGAGCGATTGGAGGAGGAAGATAAACTGGATATACTTAATGCATCCTTCATCATAATATCCTCTCTTGCCATTGTTGCTTCATTGATTTCTATATTTTTTGCATATCTGCTTGCTCGGCAAAGATTTGAACCAAAATTAAATCAGGCAAGAGAATTACCTCGTAGATCTGTTTCCGATATAGAAGAGGACCAATCAATGAGAGTACCTGTTAAATCACTATTTTTATCAGCTCTGATAATAATTCCAGTAATTTTCTCTGGTACATTGATCTCAGATCATTTAATGGATGATAATTTCATAGGAAATGGGGATGATGTTACCAATTTATCATTCGATCCCAGTATTGTGACTAATCAGATTGAGAATGATCGAATTATTCAGAACACTCAGATTGAGTTACAAAAGGATATGACCCTTATGGAAACCACAAAACTGACATTACCTGTTGGTAGGGAATATGTATACGTATACGTTAATGTGTCTAGTGTAGTTTCTTTTGAAGCTTTTGATGAAAATGGCAATAAACTTAATTCCGAGGATGAAGATAATAGGTACAAAGTAACTCTCAACGGTCTGTCATTCAGTTACACTATCGAGAAACCATATGTTATCTATGATAATCATGGAATGCTGGTCTTTATGGACAGATTGTGGTCAGAGTATTTCAGACCAGTCGAGTTCATGACACAAGACGATATGTTTTTCCATGTTGATCTCACATATACGGTTTTACTACCACAGGGTGCATATCTATACAGTGCATCTCCTTCGGATCTTGTGGATATCAGTACAAGCGGAGGGAGATGGAATGTCACATTTTATAGTGGGGACAGACAGATGGATGCTTTTCATGATGTTTTTGAGACCCAGGTAACTTTCTCATATGTTAGTGCAATTGAGGCACTGGAAAATCTGAACGTTGATTTTCAACAGCAACAGGTAGTGATTAGAGAGACACAGGATTATATTGATGTCGCCCGGGATGAAATTTTACTATTTGCTCTTATGGGGTTGATTGCCCCTCTCATTTCATTTTTGATTGCCTACTGGGTTTTTAAGAGACGCTATCAAAAATTGATAGAAAGAACCGAGCAACAACAGGAAGAAAATATATTCGTTGAAAAAGCCCAAATTGATGCCCTGGCCGCAGCTACAGACAGTGACAATAAATCAGATTATACCAAAAGTATAATTGGACAGTATTGGAAACTGAAGGACATTTTATCAAATATTATAGGTCGCGATATCAATTTAATGGAAGGTCATCAGATTGTCAATGAATTAAATAAGACCATGCCCAACTTCGATGACTCATTACTCACAGAATTATTATCCAGGGGAAATGAATATCTAAGGGATGAAGAATTGATTGAGTTTACATATGAAGAATTATATGAATATTCTCAACTCATCGATCAGGTATTAAGGGACCTAAAATATTGAGGAGGAATTAATATGGAAAAAAAATATCTCAGTTCACTAATTTTACTTTTAATAATATATTCCAGTATTTACTCAGTACAGGGTCAGAACCTGTACCTTGGGATCACCCATGATTTTAATATGGGACCAAATTATGAATTCTCTACCTTTGCTCAGGCTCCCCTGATTTGGAATGAAAACTCCAATCAGACACTATACCTAAACATTACAATTAATTCATTACCCGATAATATATCAAGTATTGAGGTTAATGCGATAACATATGTGATATATGGAACCGATACAGATGAAGATGGAGTACAATTAGCCTTCAGTTCAGATACTCCTCAGCAGTCAATCAATACAATAGGTGAGGAAATTCAACTCGAACAGATCTTCATACCAACCACACTTGCTGATACTTTCTTTATTAACATAACAATATTGGCACGCACAAAAGGAAATGTGACAGAAGGTGAAAATAATCCCTATTCATTCAGATTTCCACAACAGGAGACGATATTCATTGATAGGGAAAATAATTTAGTTCCACTGATTAATCTGTATGGTTTTCCACCAAGCTCGTTCTTTGCAAAATGGATCCCGATTTATCTATCTGCAATTTTCATTATGGCGATTCCCTCTATGATAACAGGAGTGTCCATTCTAAGAGACAGAAGGAAACTTAAAAATATTGGAGGAAATGAAAATGAGTGAAATTTCAATCCAGATAAGAAGAGTTACCGAAAAGGTTAGACAATATTTTGAAGTATTCGGATTTATTCCCCACCCCCAGATGAGTAGAGGTCGTTCATCAATTAGAGGTAAACGTAGACTTGGTTTTGATGAGATCGAGTGTGTGGTTGCAGAGACCGCAAGAGGGACATCAATTGGATTTTATGCAATTAATTCTTTCCAAGCTCTGATATATGGGGTTCCATATTTGCTTGCTCTATCTCTGCTTCTCCTGAATCAGATTGAAGGGGTTTCAAAATATATTACAGGAGAGAAAGCATTACTATCAATTAATTGGTTAAAATTATTATTGGGTACATCTGAAGTATCATTTTCACTTGTTCTGATATTACTTGTATTAGCAGTTTTACCATTTATCTTGGAATTTTATCATCAAAGAATCCGTTTATCCAATCTGAAATCAAGATTTTCATTTTTCACTAGAGAGGCTATCTGGGAAACGAGAGAGGCACCTCCAGCTCTACTGGCACTACAAGCAGCTAGATCTGTGATTATGCATGGTTGGATGCTAGCAATTATTTATTTTGGTGTATTTTCAAGTCAGACTGATTCGATCACTGAATTAACTTCTCTTTACCAGACGAATAATGCTGATTTGTATTATGCAATATCTGATGCCTTCAGTTTGACTATTGGACTAATTATAGGATTACTCTCTGCAAATAAGGCAATTTCAATGAGAAAGGAGCAGTCAAGATTTGATAAACGAAGCAGGATAATTGGCAATCTAATCGAGAGAAGAATAGATCCCATCCTATTTGGAGTATCCTCAGCATCATATACCATTATTATATTTGGTTTCTTTATATCTGCTACTTTTATGGGTGATGTGCCAATCATGCTAGGGTTTCAGATGATGTTCTTTGCATTATTCGGAGCAGTTTTAGCAGGATTAATCCATCAAGAAGGAATGCTTTGGACAAGCATGAGCTATGCTATCTTCATATTTTTCTCATCACTGGTATTTATTTTCAGAACTGGTGAGCAGCCTGCCTATGCATTTATTATCATCCTACAATTATTCTTTATTCCTATACCATTCATATTACAACTGTCAAGTAATTTTGGTAAAATACTTAAGAAGTATAAAATTACCTCAGTATCATGGTTATTCGAATCCATCCCCATTTTCTCCCTCATATCAATTTTTGATCTGAATCGTAAAAAAGAGATATCAAAGAAAAGATATTTGGAGAGCCTGGATCAAGAAATATTGATTGATGATATTGAACCTCGTATACAGATTGGTAAGGAAATATTACTAGATAAAAATTCTCCAGCCCACAAGCTGGTGTTACATTATTATGAGCTTATACTGAGTTATACAGCGTCATTTGATGAAGATAAATTTATTTACATTCCAAATGCAACCCAACTAAATAAATGGTGGTGTGATACTACCAAACAAACTGTGGAGACGACACAAAATGAATTTGTAGACTTCACGGATCAAATTCTATGGGATCCCTCATTTTTGCCCCCACAAAAAGAAATTATGAATTACGAAAAAATAGGGGAAATGATGGTTCTCGCGATTAAATAGGTGATTTGATGTCTGAAGCAACTCTTATCTCAAAAAGAATACAAAATTTAGCTATTTTAGCCAAGGAAAAAGTTGGTAGTTTTCTTTCAGGAAACAGGCGATCACTATTTTTGGGTCATGGCACTGAATTTGCTGATATCAGAGAATATGTTCACGGGGATGAATTCAGACATATTGATTGGAACCAGTCAGCCAAACATCATAATAAGTTATTTGTAAAGGAATACGAGGTGGAGAGGAATTCCAATGTGGTGTTTATTCTGGATTCATCAGCTTCTATGCTACTTGGTAGAAAGGAGGAACGAATCAAACCCGCATCTATTGCAATTGCATCCCTGGCCCATGCAGTTATACAAAACAAAGATTTTTTTGGTTTTGCATCTTTTTCTGATGAAAAATCTCAATTTTTGGCACCTCGAGGGGGTAAGAAACACGAATTTTTGATCTACAGGCGATTATTAAACATCATCCCTGGTGGTAAGACTGAGCTTGGTGAATCTATTAAAACTGTTGCTGCCTCCCTGAAAAAGAGATCAATACTAATTGTTCTAACTGATTTGCATTTGGATCTAGAAGAGTTATTCAAGGGCTTGAAAATTGCAAAGGGATTTAAGCATGATATCACAGTCATACAAATTACTGATAGGGGAGAATTTATTCTACCATCAAAAGTTGGAAAAATAAAATTCAAACATCCTTCGAGTGGTGACCAGACAATAGCTGATTTCACGGATCCAATTATCTCTGGTAGATATTCCTATGAGATCAACAAAGTTCAGAGAGAAATTTATAGATTCATACAGAAACTCCGGGGGATGAAAATACGAGTTGTAACAAGTTTTACTGAAAATCTTACAGAGAAGTTTCTATTGGCTTATTTTAGCAATAAACAAAGGGGTCGTTAGAATGGGTGAGATAATTAAATTGAAATTTAAGCAAATAATGGTTATCGCCCTTATTTTGATGTTAACATCTGTGAACTACAGTTCTGGTTCCTCATCAGGGGATGATGGAGCAGTACCCCCTCCAGTAGGTGGTGGTGGCGGCGGTGGTGGTGGATCACCTGAATTCTATGATTATTTTGTACCTCTTGTGTTCAACAGTTCAAATGAAAGAGGATATTCAGAGGTTAGTATTTGGGCTATTCAGGATTCTAGTTTGCAAACATCATTTGCCATGGACAAATCGGGTACTAATTCTATTCAAACAGGTACAGAACCTGTTAAACTAACTTTCAATCCGGAGGATAATTCTGGTTTAACTAATGGGTCCCTAATTCGCTCATCAAGTCCATTGCTGGTACTAGGTCACAGATCAAGTCAAGACTATACAGATGATTATTCTTTTGGATATTCGGTCCTATCATCACGAATGCGTGGATTTGAGTTCAATGCTCCATTTACCGGGTGGATGTCAGTGATTACTCAGAATCTGGATGCAGAAATAAAGGTTGAATCAATTTCTGAAGGTGTGGTTTATTCATACACAGTAGATCCCCTCACATTAACTCAATCATTTTATGTTGAGGAGGGTGCATATATCAATACCACAAGTCCTCTTAATGGTGCTTTCATCACTTTCGATCCTGGAGCAGCAGCAACCATGGCTGTACCCAAGTACATGAAGGGTGATAATTATGTGTTTGATGCAAGTCTATATTCCAATAGAGAGGATGAGATTGATCGATCTTACATCAGTATTTTTCCTGATGAACCAACAGAACTGGATTTTATATACAAGGATGGATCCATTGAAAAACAGGTCATATTTGATACTACTAAATTTAATCTTAACCCAGATCTAAGAGGTATTAACTCATCCCGAGGTGAAATCGATGTATCATTCCACATGTACTTTGATTACGCTGGTATAGGCAGATATAGTACTGTACAGTTATTCTCCGCTAGTGAGATGAGGGCAGGGGAGTTATTTGTATCTCCAGAGGGATTTACATCTCATTATGGGACTATTCAGAATGACACTAGTATAGTAACAGCAGAATTTGATAATACAGATCCTCTGAATGCCGGATTTTATTATTCGTCACGATATAAATTCAATCAATCCAGATATGATGTATTAAGCTACAATAGCGAGACGGATAGTAATATTCTGATTGCAAATGATTCCATATTTGGTATAATCACATCACCCGGTAAGATCGGGAACCCAATGTCTCCCTCATTTGCATTCCTAAATATTCCACTTAATGCTCAGACTAGTAAAAATATTACCGGATTGGAGGCAACCTGGTATAGATTTCCTAATCTTGCAGTGTATGTTGTTGAAGTAATACCTGGTCCACTTGAGGAGTATACAGGTCAAACAATACATATTGAAATTGTATCTAACGGATCATTACCAGCCAGTAGCTTTTCTCTAGAAATCCAGATAGATGATGAGGAGTTGATAGTAGATGAACTTGATTTTCTGCAAGCAAATTCCTCCTTGATTTACGAGTTCAAAAGATTTTTTGATTATGGAAAAACTGAACTGAATATCACTGTAAAGGTTGATGTTGATAATGAAGTCAACGAGATAAATGAAGATGATAATGAAGTCGATTTTGATTTCAATGTTAATACTAATGTGAGATTGCGTTTCACAGGAATTTTAATCATTGTACTTGTCTTGAGTGTAATTGTATACAGAATCAGAAGGTGGATAAAGAGGCAGAACAAGATACAGAGAGCTCATATAGATCTGATTATTGAAGGAGAGATTGAATAATGGACCTGGATTCGATTTATTCTTTCTTAAAGAGGGAATACAAAAAAGTTGGACTGATAATATCTGCTTTTCTCTTGGTTATTGCATTTGTCATGCTTTTACTATCTATATCTCCTGAAATTGCTACAATAATAGTTTATGTTGGAGTAGGAATATTTCTTCTGATTGGTTTGATTTCATTTGCACAATTCTTCAAAGGTCCTAAAAGAGCCGAACACGAACTCACATCTGCTCACGCTGCTTTTGCAATTTCAATGTTTTATAGAATTTATTTTCCCGTGATAATTTTATCAATTATAATCCAATTCCTTCTGTTGGTCATGTTGGGTTCAGGGCTAATAGACCCAGCAATTAGCCCGATGGGTAATATCATGCTCATTGTACCTTCAATTATTGTTGGACTTGGTATAATCGCCTTGGTAGACCATGAAATGAAGGAAAACAGGTTAACCTACTCACCATTGGGAAAGAAGATGGGATTTGGAAAGGCGTCAATTTATATCCTACCTTTGATAGGTATTTACTTTGGTCTAACAGCATTTCTAAAATTCATTGTTGTTGAATTATTTGGGCAAAAAACAGCTAGTACATCTATATTGAGCCCATTTTCCATAGATTCCAATATCACTCAGGCTGCTAAGGCATGGGATTTTCTTTCTGGACTTGAAAAATCACTAGTATTCATTGGTTACATACTTGTGTATGTTGCATTAGAGGTTTTCTTGCGTGGCTATTTGGCCAATGCCTCCCGATCATTCAAACTTGGTCCTGCTGGAATGATATTTGTACCAGCTGTTGTACAAGCTGCTGCATTCTCGTCAGGAGTGACCCTTTTCACTGATCCATTATATTATTTTATAGTATTTTTTAATGGACTACTCTTCGGGATAATCCTTGGTATCGCACTCTGGCGAACTGAACGATTTAGTATAGTAATAATTCTAGCCTTGTTACTCCGGCTCCTTGACCCCAATCACAATTTCTATCGTGTTTTTCTACTAAGTCTACCTGATATTTTCGGTGATTACGATGTTTTTGATTCTGTAATTACATTGGCAGATCAAATAGGGTCTTCCATCGCATTCATTTATATAATATTGATCATCATTGCCCCATTAGTTATTATTGTTGCCTACAAGGAAGTATATGCCATTTTTAACGCAATACGTCGTGATGTATCAAAACAATGGTTTGGATATGTAATAATTGCAGTTGCATTCATCATTATTGATATTGTTTTCACCTTGATAATGAATTTTGACTCAATGTTGTTCATAATTGGATTCGTATTGGCCCTGTTTGTCATACGTATAGTTCTTGGTCTGGCATACCGATTGTTACCAGCCCCCACCAGCCCCATCACAATGGAATCACAATCCGGATTTATCAAAGGTGAATACCCAATAAATGTGACTAGGGACATTGAGTATATAGAATCAAAGAGACAATGGTTTGCAGATCCAAAATTATTTGCTAGTCTGACTGGAGTAATTTATTTGTATTTTCTATTTGTTTCAGCAAGTTACCGACAATATACATTACTTGATGGATGGGAAATTGCCAAATTCACCATATTCCTTGTAATCATACCTTTGGTACTGATTGTGACAGCCAGCTATTTCATTTCAAACGCCTACCAAAAAGGATTTTTCTTCGCAATGGATTGGAGGCCTCAACTGTTGATTGGACTAACAATACTTCTACTGGTAAGTTTTTACGTATGGACTCAATCGGTCTCTACTGTTAGTTTTTCATGGAGGAATACCGCACTTTTTGTAGCCTTTTTCCTTGTTATTTGGCCCAGAGAGCCGACAAATCCAATTCGAGATTTTAGTTATGGACTTAGTAGAGGTGGTAGATATGCAACCTTCAACTGGATAGATTATAAATCTAAAAAATTCGAGGAGATTTACAAAAATCTGCTTGATCTTCCCTCCGATGCTATCAGTTCTGGAACAATAATTGCCCTCGCAAAATTAGATTATCTTGATGAGTGGACAGAGATTGATGTACTTAGAAATCACAACAATCTCAAGGGTGAAAAAGTAGGTAGATTAATTGCTCTTGGACTCATTGGTACTGAGGCATCAGAGGCAGTACTTCTGCAGAATATATCTGATGACGATATGGATGTAAAAATTGCTTCATATTGGTCATTGGGTAAAATAGGAACCACCAACGCTTTACATCGTATGGTTCAGATACTTGAAGAAAATCCCAAGCAAGAATTGATTAAAATCGCAGAGAGGGCAATATTGAATATTGATCCAAATTATCCATTAGCTGGATTGAGAGATCAAGTTATAATCGATTAATAAGGGATTGCTGTATCATTAAATATTAAAATTAAACCTTTAAACCATAATGATAAATTATTGAAGAATTTCTGATTGTTTTATAATATTTTATATATAATAAGAAATCAATTTATTTAACTTAGTTCAAGATTAAACTTCAAAGGAGAAAAGGGAAGCACATGGAATTAATTATTGAAGACTTAACTGGACCCGCAAATCCAACAAATTTTGTTGGCAGAAATACATTAATTCAAGCTTACTCGGATGTACTAAAAGATTTTGTACGATCTAATCCTACAGTCAGATGGATTCATATCTCAGGGAACGCAGGGACCGGAAAATCATCACTACTGAGAAAATTGAGAATGACAACAGAACAGGAACGAATTGCCACTGGAAGTGTTGAGGTTCCAATATCTCCGTTTTTAGCTGATCAATTTCTTACTGATGTCAAGCAGATGATAGATGAGATGGCTCCGGAATGGAGAGGATTCTTTAAAAAAAGGAATAAGGCAGAGATTGCAAAAGTCATAGCACCTCCTGAAGCAAATAATGAGCAAGTTCAAGAAGAGCATCTGAATAAGATAGTGGAATATTTTTTTGAGGATCTCAATGAGGTTGATACCGCACTTAAAGGACAGAAGATGAAAAATGCGATTTTTCTGGATAATATTGATAGATTCCTCAATTATGGTTATTCGAGCATACTCAGTGTAATTCCTATTATCCTTAAAAAATTCAAAGAACTCGATTATAATTTACTCTTTGTAACTGCAAGCCATCATCGAGCCAATAGGTTTCTAAATATCAAGGAGTCAATTGAGGGAAATTACTTGCTGCATCTGGAACTCAACCAGTTTGATTTCAATGAGGCAGAGCTGATGATCAGAAGAAAAGGCAAGTTGGTTCGTGCTGATAGGGAACTAGTAGTTCAATCATCTACGAGGTATCCCTTTGATCTCTCATTAAGACAAGTCGTTCTCTCCAAGGGATTGGATCCGGCAAAACTAGATGCAAAGATAATCACAGATGCATTTGGTTTTGAAAATGATGAAGTTAAACTTCTCAGGGAATTATCAAGGAGTGCAATAAATTACTTTAGTATCGAAACCTACACCCGTATGCACGATATTGAGACAATTGACAATCTCAAGAATTCCTTATTATTTAACGTTAGTCAGGATGATCATTTTATAATTGAATCATATGCAATATGGGAGCTGATTTCATATATTTTCAAACCAATCGATCCCCGAACTGAGGTAATACTTATACTAAATCGAGTAAAAGATCAAGCTGAACAGAGTCAACTCCCCTCGATTAAGGAAATGAAAGTTATTAGAGACCATTTTTCATCAATCGATGATAACGGTTTAATTTTTGAATTATCCGGTCAACTGGCAGATACCGCAAAAGCTGCACTTAACGGAGGTTTAATAAAAACCGCGTGGGATCTTTTAACCCTTGCAACATTTGGACTGGAAAAAACCAAGGATTATGAAAAAATTGCGGATCTTCATGAGACCCTGGCCAAATCTTTTGCTAATGTCGATCAGGATTATTTTGCTGCCAAAGTTTATTTCAACGCAGCACATTATTTCGAATTGGCCGGGATAGAGTGGAAATCAATTGCCAATTATCGGGAAGCTGGTATACGCTACCAGAAAGAGGCTGAAAGTATGGATGCAAGTCTATATCATTATGCTATTAGAAATATTTTGAAAAAATCAATCAAGGCATTTGTGAGTGCAAATGAGACCAAGAAAGCCAAAGTTGTTAAAGAGATAGGAACAACAATCTTGAAGGACTATGAGAATCATATAAAGTATTTCGAGAAACTAACACTGAAAGGAGATAATTAAAAATGAGTGAAGGAACTGACAATAAAACCTCAAAGGTGAATAAGATTATTTCTGATTCAAGTTCTGAATTGGGTTCAGAACTGCAAAAATTAGAAAAATCATTAGATGAACAAGGAAAGAAGCAACAATCAATTCTGAAAGAAATGATTGATAAGGCAAATGATTCCGTAGACGTGAATACTAGTCAATTTGAAACTAATATCAAATTGCAACTTGAGGATCAAAAGACAAAATCAGATGATTCACTCATTGAACTGAAGGATAGTATTAATGGTCAATTCGAAGGTTTCAGAGAATATGCCAATAAATTGGTAGAGGAGGAAGAGGAAAAACTGGTAAATGATCTAGCCACTACAATGGCTAATGTATCAGATATAACCGGATCACACTCTGAAACACTTGATGCTGTTATCTCTCAGGTCAATACTGTTGCAAATGATTCAACCTCTAAAGCAATTGATCTGATCAAAAAGAGAGATGAGGTAGTTAAAGGTGAACTTGCAGAAAAATTAACAATGAATCAGGACAAACTATCAAACTCATTGATTAATTTGCAAACTGAATTCCAAGAATCTCTTGGAACTCAGATAGAGCAGGTATTTATGGGAGTTCACGTCACAAAACAAGAGATCAATGAGATAATAAAAGATACCTTATCTAGATTGGAGTCCAATCTTAATCGTCTAACTGAAGGTCTAGATGAAAATTTCACCAAGGAGGTAGGTAAAACCCAGGATCTCATCCATTCATATGAGGGTAAGGTAATGGAAACCAATCAGAATATTCAATCCGCATACGAGGAGCAAATGAATTCCATACTTGATCGTCATCATAAAGCCACGGTAGATAATGTGGACATGTTATTTAAAGATCTCAACCAGAATAAGGATGAGATACTATCTCAGATAACAAATCTCTCTGGAGATCAACAAAAACTGGTCCATCACGCTCTCAATCAATTAGAGGAGCAGGTAAAGTTGTCCAAATCCAATATAATAGAATTTAATGGATATCTAAAGGATAGTATTCAAATCACAATTGACGATAACAAAACTACCACAGAGACTATTATTAAACAACTTCAAAATGAAACAGCTGAAACCTTTTCTCAGTTCCTTACCCAGCTTAAATCAAACAGGAGTACAATAAAGTCGGATACTGCAAAACAGTTTAAAGATAACCAAAAGGAGGCGAATGATCAGTTCTCTGATTACTCAAAAGATTCTAAGACTAAGATAAGTGAAACAAAAGCAGTATTGGATAAATACAAGACTTCACTTAAGGAATTGGAGGATAAGTAATATGGGTGAATTGAAAGAAGTCCTATCTAGAATCGGAATGACTGAAAATGAATTAAAAATATATAATGTTGTAGTTGCCTTTGGTTTTAGGACAGCCGGTCAAATTTCATCCTATATCAATATTGACCCGGTTACAGTCAAAGAGGTTTGTGCAGAATTAGTTTCAAAAAATTATCTTAAAAGTGTTAAACACATAACCGAAGAGTCTGAGACCTATATTGCCATGAGCCCGAAGATATCAATATCAAATGATGTTTCAAATCGATTATCTGAAAGATTACAAGGCTTAAGTGACAATGTAAATGAATTGTGGACTGGTACACAATCGATTATAGACGAAGATTCCACAAAGCTGACAGGTTTGGTAGAAGGGATATTAGTACAATATTCTGATAAGTTGAGTAGTTCATCAACCGAATTACAATCTTCTATTGCGAATTGGAGTGCAGATGTAAAGAATAAGGTAAATGAGGTAAATGATAAATCATATACGACTTTTCAAGCAAATGTAACCCAGCCCTTGGCAGAATACACCACTAGATTAGATAATTTATCATCGAGCGTACTAAATATTGCGAAAACCAGTGTTGATAAAATAGAAACCAAAAACAAAGCACATCAAGCAAATATTGAACAAGCAAGAGAAGAGATAATTAAAGAATTATCAACGTTTGCGGATGGATTAAAGAATCAGGTTCAGGCTTTCTCAGGTACCATTATAGAGAATACGACAGGATTCAAGGAAAGCAGTTTAAATGAGAGTTCTGAAATTATTAATCAGCTGGAAATTTCATTCAAAAAATTGATTGGCAGTGAAGAAAATAAAATTGCAGAGATTAACAAAGACTTGGATACTGTTTACAAGACAAAATACACCAAATTCAAAACAAATTTGGATAAAGAATTGAAACAGATTCAAACATCCTTAGCTAATTTAATTGATAAAAGTAAAGAGATCGCAGCAAGTGCCCAGTCTAATGCAATAACAAGTTCTGAGAAGATTGTTGAATCCTTTCATAATAAAAATGTTGAAAAAATTAGCGTGTTGAGAGATGGATTTCTCGCTTCCACACAGTCTGTGCAACTGGATGCAGTTGCTGAACTCAATAAACTACTTGACTTAACATCAACCGATCTGAAAAAGCTTGAAAAGTCGATAGCTGATAATCTCAAAGGTCACCAATCAAGTCTTGAAACTGATCTGAACAAGCTCACTTCTAATCTCACTTCCTCTCTGAAAGGGGATTTTCAAATCTTAGAAACAAATCTCGGGGAATTCATTGAAAATATAAAAAACACAACCAGTTCAAATATTGATGATAGTATTACCTCCGTTCTAGCCATAAACTCTGAGATGGATACCAAATTAGATGAATTCCAAACATCAATTGAAGAATTGCTTAAGAAAACAATATTGGAAATAAAGAATGAGTCTATATCCAAAATTAAACAGGATAACGAGAATAGTGTTGATAAATTTAGTAGAAAATTTGTTTCATTTAATGAACAAATGAAATCAGATTTTGATAGATTCTATGATTCTTTTCATGATTCAGCCAGTGGATTGAGAGAAAATGTGCCTGAAGAGATTGATACGACCTTTGTAGATCAAATCGACAGGATGACTCAATTCCAATCTGATTTTGAGAGGATATCAAGATTTACAGATGACATGTTAAGAAAAATGGAAGAAGTCTTGGAACCCGATAGTAAAATTAAACTAAAAAAGGTTAGAGAGGAGCTATACCAGGAATTACTGAGAAACAGGGATGATTATCGTGGACTGAACTCAACCATAACAGAACATTTTGTAAAGACAACGAGTGATCTTTCTGTGGTGAAAAATGATCTCCTTGAAGATGTTAATAAAACAATTCAGGATGAATTGACCAAGCTGGAATCAATGTTAAATACTCAAGGTGATTCACTAGGTAATATCACGAAGGAATTCACCCAAAATATAAGTACTAATAAAAACAATCTCAATGATGAGATCATCAGAGGTGTGGAAGATCTGGATTCCAAAATTGAAAGTTCAATGATTGAATCCAATGCCATGCTCAATGCATTAAAGAGCGAGGTAAGCACGACTCTGAAGACGAATACGACAACCCTCAAAAAAGTCACCAACGAGCAGTTGGAACAATTGGAAGCATCCTTCACAGATTTCAAAACGAAATTTAATACAATTTTGGATGATGCCACAGAGAGCATTTCAAAAACTGTCACTGTGGCCATGGAGGCCCAGAATAAGAGTATGAAATCTACAGTAGGTTCTCTGAACAAATTGACAACCAATACCGTGGGTGGTATAAAAACTACCCAATCCTCATTGGATGAGCAGGTAGGTGAACCGATACAGGTAATTGAGAAGGATGTTGAAGCACTAACTGCAGATTTTGAAACACATACAAACACTGTGAAGAAGGCATTAGTGAAGAAGGTTGGTACTTTCTACAAGGAAACAGTTACCCATATCTCAGATCTAGATAAAATCAAGACTTCATTTGCAACTTCAAAGAATAAATTTGAAAAGGGAGTTGGCAAGCTGGGCACTGATATCCAATCAAATATTGGAAAATCATTTGATAATAACAGGCTAAAACGTACTGAGAGTCTAAATCAATTTAATTCTGAAATGGTAGATTCTATCAGTTCACTTGATAATTCGGTGAAGTCGTCTATTAACGATTCCCATGAAAAGATCGATACAGAGATGGCTAGTTTGAATGAACAGGTAAATTCTGAATATCAGACTACTGTTGAATTAATTGATCCCAAAGTCACTGATACATTAGAGAATTCTAAAACATCAATTAGTGGAACAGCTGATGAGGTAGTCAACACATTAATTAATGAAAGAGTGAGTATTTCTGGAGAAATCACAAATCTTTCCAAGAATATCAAGGAGATAATCTCTGAAAGACAAAGTGCCTTTGGAGATCAAAAAGGATTGTATACAGAAGCTCTTTCCGACTCGATAGATGCAGAGACAGATCAGTGGACTCATGAGGCAAAGGACACCTACGAGGGCTTAATTAGTCAGTTATCAACCCTAAGCGATGAGTTCAAATCTAAAGTGATTAACGCAAGTACAGAGGGTAAATCCAATGTAACCGACACATTTAACTCAATACCAAGTATTATTGAGGAAACCCTCGAAGCAGCTGCAAAATCAATGCAGTTACTAAATGAAATATCTAGTGGTTCAATAGAACTGGAACCCCAATTTCCAGAACAATCCTACTTTGATGCATCCAAAGAGGCCATTACTGCCAATTTAAATGGTGTGCTTAGTAGGACAAAGAGTAGTGCTACTATTATTGCACCCACACTGGAATGGCTTGATTTGGATTTACTGGATAAATTCACCAGAGCAAACATTCGTATCGTAACAGATCTCGCTCAGCATACTCCTGCCGACGATAAAGTCGTGCAAGCATTCAAAGATAAAAATATTCAGTTATCTCTAAGAAGGCTTGATAAAAATCGTTATCGTGGTGATATTGATATCATACTAGTTACTCGTGACAAAGAGGAAGTCATGCTATCAAAATTACTCAGCGATAAAACACCATATGGATTTGTAAGTCAAGATGAAATATTCGTAGAGAAATTAGGGATACTTTTCACTGATTTCATGGCCATGCCAAAAGTAGAATAGTAAAATTATTGACCTATAGCATCAGGAACTGCTGAGAGAAATTTCTCACCAAACAAAGCTGAAATAGTTAGTATTAATCCCAAGAAAAATAATAAGTAGGATCTATATTTTCCGGCTTTAATCGTCTCTGTTCGATGTCTTCCATAAACTGGAGCAAGTTCAGTTAACAAAAATACTGAGATATATGCTGAAGCGAGTCTGAGAGTGGTTTTTAAATGTGTATCCTCTATATTGATATATGCGATTAGTAAAATGAATCCCACAATCAGAATGGTGAAATTAACTATGAGATAAGAATTAGGTATCAGTGTGTTCTGAACATAGGCTGCTCTGGGTAATTCTTCATATCCCGATCCCTGCTTTCTAGAAATTAAAACATTGATCTTAGAGGGGATCATTGAATTTTCATAATCCGGTTTGATCTCATGGGGTAAAACTGTTAGAAAGAATGTAGACAATACCAAAGATACAGTTGATCCAAATCTAGTAACAAAAATTTGATGCGAAAATCCCTTCCCGAACAGTGCCTTCCTCTGAACAAAATACACCACTCCCACGACAATTAAATAGATGGGTAAGGCGTATACCAATTCTAATAATGTAGGAAAACGATTAAACATTAAAAAGATCCTGAAGATATGTGATAGGTAAGCTATCGAGAATATGATTCCTAATGTCTTGTACTCCTCATTAGTAAATAATTGTCCTGAAACTGGCCTGAGATGACGTTCGGTGAAGAATTCGTCCCTTTGACTCGATGGTGGTACCATTAAAGGCACATGCCTTTGTGGTCCTGGCATTGGGTATGGTTGGGGAGTTTCCTGTGGTACAATTTGAGAACGGATGGGATCTTGACTAACAATGGGCTTCTCCTGTACAGTATCCTCAGTTATTCTCCTTTTTACAGTAGCACCACATTTGGGGCAGAATTTAACTCCACTCCTTTTGAATTTATTTCCACATACTGAGCAGAATAAAGGGAATTCGGGATCTGCCATTTCCTCTTCTACCATCATTTTATGTTTTACATACATAGATAAAAAACTAGGTTTATTTGATAATACAAATTACCTCTTTTGTTGATAATTAAGTAATTTACAAGTTGTACTAAAGTCATAAAATTCAATAAGGTGATATCAAATGTCAAATTATGGATGAGGATTCTATTTTCACAAAGGTTGAATTTCAAGATCGTGAACAAAAATTAAAAGAAGAGTTGAAGAATATTGATTTTTCCATTCTATTTAATCGACCTGAACTATACTATTACTCCGGCACTGGGCTCGATGGTATAATAAGCGTAAATAATGTTAAGGATGAAATCAGCAGATTTGCAAATAGAAATATTGATCTTGCGAAATCTCAGAGTTACTTTCCCGTTGAGGAAATGGGATCATTTCGCATCTTTAAAGAATTATCGAAGGATTGTAATGCCAAATCACTGGGATTAGAACTTGATATTTTGCCATATAAAACGGTCCAATACATCAAGAAAGCATTCAATAATATTGAATTGCATGACATTAGTCCCATTGTCAGAGAAATCAGATCTGTAAAAAGCAAGGCTGAACAAGAAATAATGAAGC
>DAOUUM010000182.1 GCA_030668165.1 Candidatus Heimdallarchaeota archaeon | reverse complement strand
TTACTTACTTCTTCTCAGTATTGGGTGCTTTTGATACAGCTATAAGAACTATTACTCTAACTGAAACTGAGACTGAAACTGAAACTGAAACTGAGACTGAGACTGAGACTGACACTACAATTGATGTAAGCACATTCACTGAAACCAAGACTGATACACCAATTAGCTTAACTGGTCCAATCGTTGCATTATTTGCAGTTGCAGCATCTGTTGCTCTAATTAGAAGAAGAAAATAATTAAACTAAGCAAATAATTATTATAATTAATAATCGAAAAATAAACAATTACAAGCCTATAATTATTTATAATTCAAATAAGTACAATGTATAATATGACTGATTTTATAATTGAAGATTTAGTTGTTGGTTCTGGTAAGATAGCAGAATCCGGAAAAACAATCAAGGTGCATTACACTGGTTGGTTAACAGATGGAAAGAAATTCGACAGCAGTGTTGACAGAAATGATCCATTTGAATTCCCCTTGGGAGCTGGCAAAGTAATCAAGGGCTGGGATGAGGGTTTTAAGGATATGAAGATTGGTGGGAAGAGAAAATTGACAATTCCACCAGAGATGGGTTATGGTGCCAGAGGTGCAGGAGGGGTTATCCCAGCCAACGCAACCTTAATTTTTGAAGTAGAACTGTTAGACGTATATTGAATTTTAATTTCTTATTGCTGTTGTTGTATTATTCTAAATATTCTTAATTCTAATTAATTTTAAATTTTATTTTTCTAATTCTTTTTTCAATCCTTTTAATTGATCTTTAATATCATCATTGTCCTCTGTTGATCCTTCAGGAGTAGTCTCATGATCTGCCTTAACACCTGCATCCGGCAAGGTCCCATGTGATTCTGCCTGTAATTCCAGTTCCATGGCAGCAAGTTGATCATCAATCCCATCAACAAATTCGCCATCAAGATCCATCTCCAAACTGGTGGTATCTGCGAGTGCATCGGTCATCATGGAGATACGATCTCTCTGATCTTCCATATCAACCATGGTGCGCTCCACATCTGCGGGAGATACCTCATCCAAAACGGACTCAACCACGGTACTACCAACTTTTAATGCCTTTACAGTTTCTGCAGTTGATTTGGCAGATGAAATTGTATCTACCTGATTTGATAGATTTAGACTCATATTCTGTACCTGGTTATATTTTTGCATATATAGGCTGGATCGGGTCAGTGCCTGTTTAGCACCAATCTTATTACCATCTCTTAGCATAGTTTTTGCAGATTCTTTTTGTTCTGTGGATTTACGTAAGAGATTACGTCCCTCGGCATCGAGAGAGGTCAATCTTTTCTTTAGCTTAGCAATTGCCTCAGCTTCCTTATCATTATCTTTCTTTCTGTCATTTCCAAATAGCCATGATTTAATACCCACAATCCATCACTCCTCTTCTTTTCGTAATTCAGCAATCTCTGCCTCTAATTCAGATGATTGGCTGGAAGGCATGGGTAGGCCTTCTTCGGCACTTAAACCGATTTCAGTTCCATATTCCTGAAGCAATTTATCCACCTCAATTTCATCAGTGTCAGCTTCGAATATTTGATCCATTGAGTCTTCCATCACATCAGATGTGTCCTCGATACCATCGAGTGCATATTGCATATCTCCCACCAAATTATCTATTTCTGGTAGATTTAAAGATGTATTAGCAGCCATGAGAGCATTGGTCACACCTCGCATCTCTCCAGCTATACTCTGCATGGCATCAGCTCGTTCCAATTTAAAGAGCAAGCCATCAATTTTACTTACAAGTGATTGGTAACCTCGAGCCCATTTTCGACTGCGCACCTTGTCTTTGGCATACATTCTAGCTGATTCCATATCACCCTTTCTCATGGCCTCCTTAATTTTTCTCTCGGTCTGTTTTTCCTGATTTTCCAATTTTCGTTTAGATCTGGTTAACCTTCGGCCAACCACTTTCAAATTCAAAATATGATCTCTATTACTTCGTCGGCCTTTGGAGCCACCTACTAACCATCCTATTAGATCTCTCAATTAATCACTTCTGTAATGTATCTAATTGAATTATGGACAATCATACTTATTAAAACTTGGAATAGGATTCAAAATATTGATACGATTTAATGATTTGACTAAGTATATTGAATTCTTGGTAACAGGAATAAGAATTGTAGAAGTTACGAATTTGTTAGACTAGTTACAATAGGTATAAATCAAAGGAGGATATGATAAGGGTATATTAATGGTTGATTTATATTGAGCACTAATCTTTACGCTAGAGCCCAACGCTTTGCAAAAGAGGCTGTTAAAGCTGATGACGAAGGTAAGTTTGTTGAGGCAAAAAATCTATATTTGAAAGCAGCCGAAGTCTTACTGGAAATGAAGAAATTCACCAGTAATCCCCGTCTGGTGGATACATATGAGAGGAGTGCCAAGGGATATATAGCTCGAGCTAAGGCACTGAAGAGTCAGATCAAGAAAAAAGTACCACCAGGGAAAGGGGGTAAATCAGATGATGATGATGAGCTAGATGATTCCATAGAAGATGCAATCGTATCGGAGAGACCAGATATCAATCTAAGTGATGTAGCAGGATTAGAGGATGCCAAAACAGCACTCCGAGAGGCAATTGTTCTACCATTGTTGAGACCCGATCTGTTTACTGGATCTCGTCAACCTTGGAGGGGAATCCTATTACATGGACCACCTGGATGTGGCAAAACACTGATTGCCAAGGCTACCGCAGGTGATGTTGACGATGCCACATTCTTTAACATATCAGCAGCTACCCTTGTTAGCAAATGGTTGGGAGAGAGTGAGAAATTGGTCAAAAAATTATATGAAATAGCCAAGGAGAAGCAACCATCAATAATATTTATCGATGAGGTTGACTCTCTGACCCAATCACGTGGCGAGGGAGAGAATGATGCCATGAGAAGGGTAAAAACCCAGCTACTAAGCAGCATGGAGGGGTTGTCCTCAGGAAAGGGAGATAGGGTTGTTACCATAGGTGCCACCAATGTTCCATGGGACATCGATTCTGCATTCAGAAGAAGATTTCAGAGAAGGATATATGTATCACTACCGAATCATGAGGCCAGAGCAATCATATTCAAGCTAAATTCTGAGGGAATTGCGATGGATGAGGATATTGATTTTAAAGGGCTGTCAGATATGACAGAGGGTTATTCTGGATCTGATATTGCCAATGTATGCAAGGAGGCAGTCATGGCACCCATCAGAGAACTGGATCAGACAGATCTTATCAATGATACCTCCGTATCAGCTAGACCTGTTCGTCATCAAGACTACTTGAATGCACTTGAGAATGTGAATAAATCCGTCTCAACCAAGGAGCTTATTCGATTCGAACGATGGGATGACGAATTTGGCGCCGGATGATGAGGTAGAATAATGTCTGTCAAGGAGAGACCTGAGAAAAATAAGAAAGAGGTTATTCAACCACAAAAATCTCAAGAAGCTCAGAAGACACCAAACACGGATGACTGGTTGGACACTTACGACGAGAACCCCAAGGAGAAAGTAAGCCAGAAATCAGAAGTTGTGGTCAAACCAGAGCAGAAAATCATTGAAGAAATAGATACTAAACTCCAGGAATTCATTGAGACTATGCCTACCTGGATCAAGAAACCATTCATGTATGTCCAGCCAACTCATGTTAATCTACTGGGTTCTTGGTTGGAATCCTGGGAGAATCTGATATTGGAATACACACAGATCTTCAATATACATGTAATAAATGTAAATGAGTTGAGATCCATTTTTCCATTCGATAATGTGGAGAATAAGAAACAACTCACCAAAAAACAACTTGAATTCATATTCACCAAGATGGAGGAAAGAGGTGTAGCCAGATGGCTGGATGATAATCACATTATTGTCAGAGTATATTACAAAACAATTAATCAGTGGAAAGATCTGATATTCACCTATCTCAAGGATAGTGGACAAATTGTTGAGGTTTTGACCATTGAGGAATTTGAACAGATGAAAAAAGAGTGGAGTAGTCTGCCCAGAGAAGATCTGGTGGAGATATTTGAGTTATTTATCAGTGAGGGTCTTGCAAGATGGATTGGAGAGAACAGAGATACCATTGCATTCAATGGTTATAACTGATCCAATTATTATCCATAATAATTGAGAATAATTGTCTTTGATAACTATCATAATTTTTAATTTAATTGAATCAAAATCAAAACTAAGTTAGAGCTTATCCTATCAAGCTTTCACTCAAAATTACGCGGATTGATCTAGGACACCAACATAATCCTTTAATGGAATATTTCAAGGAGAAATTTGTATCTCTTTCAAAGAGGTATCCGCGAGGAAAAATCAAGGTTATTCTTCGTCGGTATACATGAAATGCCCCTGTAGTGTAGTTAGGCCATCATCGTGGACTGTCAATCTACTTTTCTGTAGAACAGTCCTCCATGGACCCGAGTTCAAATCCCGGCGGGGGCGTTTTTTTATTCATATCTAGGCCCAATAGTGTAGCTCGGCCAATCATAATGGGCTTTCACCTCATTGACCCGGGTTCAAATCCCGGTTGGGTCACTTTTTTTAATTATTAGGAGAGATGAGTAGTTTCTTCAAAATCGTTTCATAATCCTTTTACAAGATTGATCAGAGAGAGGAACAGGGAATTTAATTCCTATATATTATCTCAATCATTAATTTAACCAATGAATGATTGTGATGTTGGGGTCCTTAGTTTAGCCCGGTTATAATGCCGCCTTCACATGGCGGAGATCGTGAGTTCAAATCTCACAGGACCCATTTTTCTTATTAACTAGTCCTAGAAAAACAATCTCTTCTTCATTACAAATACTACATCATATTTCATTGCTGCCCTATTCAGCAATCCCTGTCGGCCTAAAAGGAGTTCAAGAGGGCGATGGACCAGATCATAATTCTTTAGCTTTAAATTGGTGCGAATTGCAGTTAATTGAATATTTACCAGTTTGAGCAGCTGGGAAAACTCCATCAGACCTTTCATTGATACATCCTGATACTTATCAACATCATATCTGGGCATGAAAATTCTGAGTAAATGCCCATAGATTTTGAACTCAAGGAGTGATATCAATCCATTATCAAGATGAGATTTTACAAATTCCAAAATACTCTGCAGTTCAACCAGATTATGGAAGGGATATTTTGACCTCCACTGTTTCAATAGGTCTTCATCCATGATTCCCTGGTTCTTGTATTCAGAAGTCATGTCAAAGATGGTCTAAAATGGTATTTAAACCAATTAAGGATTGAGAGCTAATTTTGTTAAAGAACCACCAAAAGCCTTTGGATTTTGATTAAACATTAACTAAGGAATACAAACAAGAACTTTAAATCTCCACCCTGTAATGGAGAATTGTTCTGTAGTTCGCTTGAACTCAATAGAATAATTCAAGATAATTTTCGGATTTCTTGAAACCGATCATTGCTTGATCGGATCCCAATATGTTGGGCGCGTAGTTTAGCCCGGTTATAATGCCTCGCTTACACCGAGGAGGTCACCGGTTCAAATCCGGTCGTGCCCACTTTTCTTTTTCCAATAACTATTTAGATAATTAATTATTTTTAAAATAAGATTACCAAGTCCCATCTATCAAATATAAGGATTCAAGTACATTAATTGGGAATACTGACTATCATAATATGAATAATAGGATATTAGAATTACTAACATGATTATCGCATTAATAAATTTTTAAATACATATATAACTGCGATCACACACCCATTAGTATCATTTGGGTTGAAATAAAGAAGGATAGCATAATGAAAGCAATTGTAAATAAAAAATATGGGTCTCCTGAAGTTCTTGAATTAAGAGAGGTGGACAAACCCACTCCCAAAGACAATGAAGTACTCATTAAAATCCATGCCACTACAGTGACATCTGGGGATGTGAGAATGCGAAGCTTCACAGTTCCTCGTTCTCAATGGATTATGGCAAGGTTTTATCTGGGTATAAGAGGGCCAAGGAGAGCAATACTTGGGATGGAGTGTGCTGGAGAAATAGAGGAGGTTGGAAAAGATGTGAAACTATTCAAAAAAGGTGATCTGGTTTTTGCTAGTCTCTTTCCTAATCTGACTTTTGGTGGTTATGCTGAGTACAAATGCCTACCGGAAGACGGGATAATGGCAATCAAACCCACAAACATGACATTTGAAGAAGCTGCCTCAGTTCCAGGAGGTGGAATTACTGCTTTGCTAATTCTCAGAAAGGCCAAAATTCAAAACGGACAAAAAATTCTTATTTATGGTG
>DAOUUM010000348.1 GCA_030668165.1 Candidatus Heimdallarchaeota archaeon | reverse complement strand
ATCGCTGCATTCCAACTTGATGAATGAAATTGTAAATACATCACATTACTTTCGGTTTTAATAAGAGCAATTATGGAGTTAAATCAGATCGGAGCTAGATTCTAATAATATTCTCAGAATACTTACGGTGAACCCGTCCTCGTTAGATTCAAATAGGTGGATGTGTATACTATATTATGCAGAGGAGAACTGAGCGGATCTGGTTAGATAATAGTTTTAACCTTAAACAGATATCCCGAGCATCAAAGAATCTTTACAACTATGTAAATTACATATTCAAGAAACAATTAGAATTCAATTATTACACCTCAGAATACGAGATGATGGATATTGTGCGATATCATCCCACATATCAAGCACTGCCTGCACACAGCTCACAGCAATTAATCAAATCTCTGGTTAAATCATGGAAATCCTATTTCAGAGCACTAAAAGTGTACAAGAAGGATCCCAATAAATTTCTTGGCCACCCGAGATCACCAAGGTACAAGCATAAAAATGGTTTTCATACCATCTTTTTCACCTCAGACCAGGTAAAGATCAGGAATGGCTTGGTAATATTTCCAAGGAAGGTTGGTATGAGTGTCAAAACCAAGCTGGATAAGATTATCAAAGCAGCTAGGATCATACCCAGGAATGACCAGTTCCTACTGGAACTGATCTACGAGATAGAAATACCAGATAAAAAACAATCTACAAATGTGGCAGGTGTTGATCTGGGAGTGAATAACCTGATTGCCAGTGTGAGTAACAAGGCAAAACCGGTGATTGTGAAGGGTGGAAAACTCAAATCGATCAATCAGTGGTTCAACAAGGAGAAGGCCAGATTACAATCAATCTACAAGAGACAGGATGTTGAGTATGGCAGCAAATTATCTGAATTACTCAACAAGCACTACAAGCAGGTGCAGGATCACCTGCACCAATCCTCAAGGGCATTTATTGATCACTGTATCAGCAATGGTATTGATACTATTGTTATAGGATACAATGAGGGCTGGAAGCAGAAAAGTGGAATGGGTAAGGTGAACAATCAGAATTTTGTTACCATTCCATTTCTCAATCTGGTTAATAAAATCAGTTACAAGGCTGAGAATGTGGGCATAAATGTAATCCTGACAGAGGAGTCATACACCTCAAAATGCAGTTTTGTGGATAATGAGGAAGTAAAGAAACACAGTAAATATCTTGGTAGAAGGGTGAAGAGAGGTCTGTTCAGAAGTAATTCTGGTATTGAACTGAATGCAGATTGCAATTCTGCTGCCAACATAATTAGAAAAGTATTCCCGATGCTTCGCTACGGGGTAGTGGATGCCGTGAGTCATCCAATCTGTTTTTAGGACAGATGAAAAATTTTGTGTATATATACAAAAATACTCATGAATGATATTCTATTTGCAAAATTACTAAATTCTACTATATCAATTCCAATTTTCTCTGTGCATTCATAGCCTGTCTACGCACTTCCCCATCAATATCATTCTTTGCTGCATTTGATACTACTTCCAATCCATCAATATATGATATTTCCCCGATTGCCTCTGCAGCATCGGCTCTGACTCCAGGATCTAATTCTGCCATGAGTGCAGATACCAGAACCTCACCGGATTTTTTAGAATCCAATTTTGCACCAATGATTCCAAGGCTATGTGCGAAATGTCTCTTAGCCCCTGAATCAATCTCTGTCTCGAGCAATTCGATCAGCGTTTTCTCCACGTCCACATGATCAATATCTAGACCGGCGAGTGCGGTTGCACAAAATCCTCTCACCCATTCACTACCATCACTCGTGAGTGCTTTGTGTAATGGTTGCTTTGCAGCTCGCATACCCAGCTCACCCAGTGCATATGCAGAATTCATCCTGACACTTGGTTCTGGGTCATTAATTAATGCATGAACAAGTGGTTCTAAAAATCTGGCATCTTTTCTTGTTGCAATTTCCAAGGCAGCCTCTGATCTCATCTGATATTCAACCTCTCTGTCCAGTAATAATTCTGTCAAACTCCTTTTCTTTTTCCTTTTGAATAACATCTACAATACATTATCATTAATACTCCTAATAAGAATAAGGATAAAAAAAATATTACACGTTGAGAAAGTAAGCAATTAAATCGTATAATTCAAAATAATTAAGCACTGATGTTTGAATTAAACAAATTCGGATGTGGAAGAATATTTCACAAAACAAATTTTGCTTATGTTACAGGTTATAAATCAAAATATATAACTGATTGAAAAAAGCTCAAACCATGAGTATTTCACCCGTTCATTATGATCTTCATTTGGAACCAGATCTCTCCTCATTCTCGTTCAAGGGTATTGAAAAGATCCATCTAAAAATGGAATCATTTCAAGCAGAGTTGATAATGAATGCCTTGGAACTAGACATTCATGAGATCTCACTTGATGGAAGCAAATTAATCTCCTCTTATGATGTAGAGAAACAAGAATTGAAAATTCAGATACCCGAGGGCACACCCTCTGAATTCAGTATCGATATTTCATACACTGGAAAGATAAATGATGGACTTTCGGGATGGTATCAATCTAAATACAAGACCGATGGAGTTGAGTACACCGCAGCTGTTACCCAGTTTCAGGAAGCTGATGCCCGTCGTGCATATGTCTGTTTTGATGAACCTGGTAAGAAAGCCAGCTATGATATAGAATATCTGATGGACAAAAATTTGGATGCAATATCTAATGAATCAATAATTGAAGAGACATCAGTGGGTGAAGATAAGAAACTCGTTAAATTTGCCAGAACTCCAATTATGTCCACATACCTCGTATTCTTTGGAATAGGTGAATTTGAGGCAATTGAGATGGATTATAATGGAAAACCTGTAAGAGTTCTTGCCTCTCCGGGTAATGCAAAGAAATACGGTGTATTTGGTTGTGAATTTGGTGTTAAAACCCTTAAATTCGCTGAGGAATATTTTGATATTGAATATCCAATAAGCAAACTTGATCAGATAGTAACCCCTGCATTTGCTTTCGGTGCCATGGAAAATTGGGGAGCGGTCGTTTATCGTGAAAATCTATTACTTCGTTATCCGGGTATAACCTCATTTAGAAACGAATCCAACATACTGATGGTTATTGCCCATGAGCTAACACATCAATGGTTTGGTAATTTAGTTTCACCAAAAACTTGGAAGTATATGTGGCTCAACGAGAGTTTCGCCACCTACTTTGGTTATGGCATAGTTGATCACTACTACAAAGATCGTAAAATATGGGAATTCTTTGCACAGAATGAGACTGCAGGTGCATTGAATACTGATGCGTATCATCAATCAGCTCCAATTGAGTTACCAGGAGATATTATACAGGGATTGACTATTAAAAATGCGAATATATTGTATAATAAGGGTGGTTCTGTTCTCAGACAGTTGGAAGCATATATAGGTGCAGATGGTTTTCGTGATGGATTAAGAGTATTTCTTAACAAATTTGCATTTGATGTGGCAACTTCTGAGGATCTTTGGGGTGCCTTCCAGGAATCTTCCGGAGAGCCAATAACTGAATTAATGAATTCTTGGGTTTATCAGCTCGGATATCCAATTATTAATGTTAATAGAATTAGTACTCAGATAAATGTGGCTCAACGCAGATTTACCTATCTAAAAAATAATGATGATAATTTATGGATGGTACCTCTGACTCTCAAGGTATTTTTTGAGGATAAGGATCCCGAAATTATTAAATTCTTACTTGAAGAAAGAGAGGGCATTATCTCAATTCCTGAGAATGTGACTTCTTTCAAATTCAATCTAGATCTTACAGGATTTTACAGGGTTAAATATGAT